>NZ_JBFUIU010001062.1:0-2567 GCF_056401695.1 Variovorax sp. P4_D9 | reverse complement strand
CGCCGGTGCCTGCGGGCGCGACCGCGCCGCCGCCGCCGCGCGAGCCGGCCGGAAGWCCCGGCGTGCGCGGCGCCACGTTCGACTTCGATGCCAACCAGGCCGGCGGCAGCGCCACCCTGTCGATCGCCGATGGCGCGCTCGACCTGCCAGGCGTGTTCGAGGAGCCGGTGGTGCCGATCGAGCGGCTGTCGACGCAGCTGCAATGGAAACTCGATCGCGGAGCGATGCAAATACAGGTCTCGAACCTGCGTTTCGCGAACGTCGACGCCGAGGGCGAGGCCCAGGCCAGCTGGCGCACCAGCGACCCCGCGGTCTCGCGCGGCGCCGATCGCTATCCCGGCATCCTCGACTTGCAGGGCCGGCTGACGCGTGCCGATGGCACCCGCGTCTGGCGCTACCTGCCGCTCCACATCCCCAAGCAGACGCGCGACTACGTGCGCGACGCGGTCACCAGGGGAACCGCCAGCTCGGTCGACTTCAAGGTCCGGGGCGACCTCTGGGACATGCCTTTCATGGACCCCAAGCAAGGCGATTTCCGGATCGCCGCGAAGGTCGCCGACGTCAGCTATGCCTACGTGCCGCCGACCCCGGGCTCGGCCACCCACTGGCCGGCGCTCACGGGCCTATCGGGTGAACTGGTGTTCGAGCGTGCCGGCATGCTGGTGCGCAATGCCCGCGGCCGGATCGCCGGCGCGAAGGGGATCGAGGTCACCCGGGCCGAGGCGCAGATCGCCGACATGTCGCACCATGCGCCGCTGCTCAAGGTCGATGCGCAGGCCAAGGGCCCGCTCGGCGAACTGCTGCGCGTCGGCGGGCCGCTGGCCGGCGAGGTCGGCGGCACGCTGGCGGAGATGCGCGCGACCGGCGATGCAGACTACAAGCTGCGTCTCGAACTGCCTTTGGAGGCGATGGACAAGACCAAGGTGCAGGCCAGCATCGTGCTGAGCGACAACGAGCTGCAGTTGGCGGCCACCGCGCCGGCCCTGAGCCAGGCGCGCGGCACCCTGAGTTTCACCGAGAACGGGTTCGCCATGGCCGGGGTGCAGGCCCGCGGGCTCGGCGGGGCGATGCGGATCGAAGGCAGCGGCCGCTTCACGGACAAGCAGGCGCTGGACATCCGGGTCCAGGGCACCGCGAGCGCCGACGGCCTGCGCGCGGCGCGCGAGGTCGACTGGCTGGCCCGGCTGGCGAAGAACGCGACCGGCAGCACGCCCTATGCGGCCACCTTCTCGGTGCGCGAAGGCATCCCCGAATTCCTCCTCACCAGCAGCCTGCAGGGCCTGGGGCTGCAGTTGCCGGCCCCGATGGCCAAGGCGGCCGAGGATCCGATGGCGCTGCGGGTCGAGAAGAGGGTGGTGCTGCGCGAAGCCCGCGCTGCCGGCGCCGCGCCGCTGGTCCACGACCAGATATCGGTCGAGCTCGGCAAGGTCGGGACGGCCAGCTATGTGCGCGACATCTCGGGCCGCGAGGCACGGGTGCTGCGCGGTGCCATCGGCATCGGGCTGGAGTCCGGCGAGGCCGCGCCGCTGCAGGAGCGCGGCGTGTTCGCCAACATGCGCTTCGCGCGGCTCGACCTGGGCGCCTGGCAGTCGCTGTTCAGCGCCGCCACCGGCAAGGCGCCCGAAGCGGTGGCCAACGTCGAGAGCGGCGACGATGCGCTGGCCTATCTGCCTACGGTCATCGCCTTGCGCGCGCAGGAACTGGTCTTCGGCGGCCGCACGCTGCACGACGTGGTGCTCGGCGGCACGCGCGACGGCCAGCTTTGGCGCGCCAACGTCGACGCCGTGGAATTGAGCGGCTATGCCGAATACCGCCATGCGCAGGCCGGCCGCCTCTATGCGCGCCTGGCCCGTCTCAAGATTGCCCCCAACGAAGCGACCGCGGTCGAGTCGCTGCTGGACGAGCAGCCGAGCACCCTGCCGGCACTCGACATCGTGGTCGACGACTTCGAGCTGCTGGGCCGCCGGCTCGGACGGGCCGAGATCGACGCCGTGAATCGCGGCGGGGTCGGGCGCGAATGGCGGCTGAACAAGCTGACCCTCAGCAATCCGGATGCGACCTTCAATGCTCAGGGCAGCTGGGCGGCGCCGCCCGGCGGCGGCGCGGGACGCGAGCAGCGCCGCACCACGATGGCTTTCAAGCTCGACATCGCGGATGCCGGCGCCCTGCTGAACCGCTTCGGCATGAAGGACGTGGTGCTGCGCGGCCGTGGCCGGCTCGAGGGCGAGATGAACTGGACCGGCTCGCCGTTCTCGATCGACTACCCCAGCCTGGGCGGCAATCTGCAGATCGACGTCGAATCGGGGCAGTTCCTGAAGGCCGACCCGGGCATTGCCAAGCTGCTCGGGGTGCTGAGCCTGCAGGCCCTGCCGCGGCGCCTCACGCTCGACTTCCGCGACATCTTCAGCGCCGGCTTCGCCTTCGACTTCCTGCGCGGCGATGCCAAGATCGTTAAGGGCGTGGCCTCCACCAACAACCTGCAGATGAAGGGCGTCAACGCCGCCGTCCTGATGGACGGCTCGGCCGACATCGCCCGCGAGACCCAGAGCATCCGCGTGGTGGTGGTG
>NZ_JBFUIU010001061.1:0-2567 GCF_056401695.1 Variovorax sp. P4_D9 | reverse complement strand
GATCAAGGCCGGGTCCTGTGCTTCAGCGATCACTGGATCATCGACGGCAAGGGGAACATCGACGTCGCGGAGACCGACCTGAACAGCGCCCGCTACGGCAGGGCGGCGCTGCCCGCCGGCGACGTTGCGGACTTCGCCGAGCTGGTGCTGGTCAAGAACGGCGTTCCGCTCGCCATGGGCTCGGTGTTCCGCGCCGATGCCTTCGACTGGGGCCGGGTGGTCAGGGAGGTCAGCGGTGCCTATGACTTCTGGATCTCCTGCCTGCTGGCGGCCTCGGGGGGTCGCGCCCACTACGTCCCGGCGCGGCTGACGCGCTACCGTGTTCACGGGGCGATGGAGACCGTCCGCAAGGCCGCGGACAAGAACGAGAACCAGGTCTACATCACCCAGGCGCTGCTCGCGGAACCGGCTTTCTCAAGCTACCGCGTGCTGCTGACCCAACGGCATGCCGGCGCGCTGTATCAGGTTGGCAAGGACCGGCTGGCCTTCGGCCGCCAGCGTGAAGCCAGGGACTTCCTGTCGCGCTCGCTGGCTGCGGCATTCGACAAGAAGGCCTTGGCCTGCCTCTGGTTGACCTACTTGCCGGCGCCCCTGCGCGCGGCGGTTTTCGCCCGCGCGCAGGGCTGAGGTTCAGAAGCCGATCAGTTCGACCCGCCACGGGGTCTTCTGCCAGGCCACCACTTCCTCGCGCAACAGGTGCGCGGACTGCGGGAAAAGGGCCGACCAGTCGGGGCGACAGCCGATGATGAAGCGCCGTGCATCGGGGCGCTCGAGCGTGAAGCCCTGCAGGTCCGGGTCGCGGCGCGCGTGACAGAGGATCACGGCCAGCCGCAGGGTGACCAGTTGCTGGACGAAAGCCTCGTCGTCCAGGGCGCTCTCCAGTTTGCGCAGCTTGCCGCGATGTCCCAGCACCAGTTGGCTCAGTGCGTGCATCTCGTTGACCGCGAAGCCCGGTGCATCGGCGTTGTCCAGGATGTAGGCGCCGTGCTTGTGGTATTCGCTATGGGAGATCTGGGCCCCGATCTCGTGCAGCTGCGCGGCCCAGCCGAGCTTGCGCAACGCCCGGCCGGCACGGCTGGTGGTGCTGCCGCCGCGCGCCGCCGGATTCAGCTGCACGTAGAGCAGGGCCGCGGTCTCGCCGACCCGCTTGACCTGGGCGGCATCGACCGGGAAGCGGGCTGCGAGCCGGGCCACGGTGGCCGTGCGCAGGTCGGCGACCGTGGCGTCGCGCTCCAGCAATTCGTACAGCACGCCGTGGCGCAGCGCGCCCTGGGCGACCCGCATCTCCTCGATCTCGAGCAGGTCGAACACCGCCCGCAGCACGCTGACGCCGCCGCCGATCACCGCCTTGCGGTCTTCCCGCATGCCCTCGATGCGCAGCCGATCGGCGCTGCCGGCCCGCAGCAGGCGGTCGACCAGCCAGTCGAGACCATCGCGCGTGATCAGGCCGGGCTCGTTGCCGGCCGCGGCCAGCACGTCGCCGACGGCGCCGATGGTGCCCGAGGCGCCGTACACCACGTCCCAGCGATCGGGCACGTAGGTACCCAGGGCATCGTCGAGCACCGCCTTGGCCGCGACCTCGGCGGCCTGGAAAGCCGAACGCGTGAACAGGCCCTGCGGGAAGTGCTTCATCGACCAGGCGACGCTGCCGACGCGGTAGGACTCCATGGCCTCGGCCTCGTGTGCGCGGCCGATGATCATCTCGGTCGAGCGGCCGCCGATGTCGACCACCAGCCGCCGCTCGCGATTCGACGCATCCGTGTGGGGCAGGGTATGGGCCACGCCCTGGTAGATCAGCCGGGCCTCTTCGCGGCCCGTGATGACGTCGATGCCGAATCCCAGCACGGTGCGCGCGCGCAACAGGAACTCGTCGCGGTTGCGTGCTTCGCGCAGGGTCTGGGTGGCCACGGCCCGGACCTGGGAGCGGTCGAAGCCCGCCAGCCGCTCGCCGAAGCGGGCCAGCGCGTCCCAGCCGCGCTGCATCGCCTCCGCCGTCAGGTTGCGGGCGCCGTCGAGGCCGTTGCCCTGGCGGACGGTTTCCTTGAGGTATTCGGTGCGATGGATCTGGCCATGGTCGACCTGGCCGATCTCGAGGCGGTAGCTGTTCGAGCCGAGATCGACCGCGGCGAGGCGGGTTCCGTTTTTCATAGAGGGATCGGGGTGTCGGGGCCTGATCGTAGCCGGGCAGGGAGGCAAGGCTAGGCGGAGCGTGTGACGAATATGTGACAGCGACACGCAAGCAGCCGCCGCAGCGGGCGATTTTCCCTCTGTACGAGGGTGTCACGCCCCTGTCACACAAGCTTTCTAGAGTCGCTGCCAAGCCCCCGAGGGGGCCTTCTCGCAGTTCAAAGGAAGCACATGAAAACGATGTTCAAATTCGCCGCCGGCCTGATCGCCGCGGCCTTCGCCCAGGTTCCGGCACTGGCCCAGGAAGCCGCCACCGGCGCCGGCGCCAGCTTCCCGGCGCCGCTGTACTCGAAATGGGCCGCCGATTTCAACAAGGCCACCGGCGCCAAGATCAACTACCAGTCGGTCGGCTCGGGCGCCGGCATCAAGCAGATCGATGC
>NZ_JBFUIU010001060.1:0-2568 GCF_056401695.1 Variovorax sp. P4_D9 | reverse complement strand
GAGGAAGGCTTATTCATGTAACCCATTGTGTCTATCTGCGGGGGAACTCAAAGGGAAAATTTCACATTTAGTTTCTCAGTTGGTAGTCCTGGACTTGAGACGTGCTCCACCGAACCCACGGCCAGGCGGCTCGCTACAGATAATACAAATGTGCCTCGCAACTGCGTCTCGTCGCTAGGGTCAAATCCTCAGCGACATGTTCTCCACCGGGGCGGTGGACAAGCCCGTGGAAAAACACCGAGGCTTCGGTGCAACCCTTTACCGGACGGGCGTCGCGACGTTATGCCCACAAAAGCGGCAACCCGCCAGGGCCATCGTTCGGTCCAAGGTCAGCGAAAAACGGCAAACCTATCAGGCTAAGACCACGCGGATTACCCCCGCGGCGATCAAGCTCACGACTGCAACAAGTGCTGCAATTCGTCCCCACCGTGTTCCGTGCGCTTGGGGCTCGTGTGTCAAGTCTGCGCGATGCAGAGAGGCGAAGCTACTGAAGCTCTCGGTGTCGGTTGTTCGATTCGCCATGAAGGCGATTGTGTTGTTGGTGTCCTTGGTAAGCAAGATGCACCCGCCTTTTGGCATATAGGAGCCTTCAACCTTCGTCCATGTCGACCGATATATTCGCGCGCTTTGGCCGACATCCGCAACGATGAAAGATCCCGCTACCTTTGGTGCAATGTTGAGTGGCTGCACCTTGCTCGTGCTCGCAGTTTGGAAATCTCGTGTGCTCTGATGGATCGCCATCGGTGTCGCAATTGTTGCGCTCCTCTGGGCCTATTGAGTTCGTATCGAGGCCGCTCGCACCATCTCACTGCCCCCATAGTCGGTGGCCCAGGTCCCAGTGAGAAGCCCGGAGAACCACGCCACGATCGCCACCCTGACGAAGGCGAAATGGTTGCCCTTCGCTTGCCCGAAGAGGGAGAAAAGTGCGTCCGGGCCGCCCATATAGAGCGATCCCATGCCCACGAGCATGACGAAGCACAAGAAGCCGAGAGTCTGGCGAAGATTCCCGGCGGCCCCTATGCGAAGTGGCCGACCATGAGAACGCTGGGCGGCGCGGGGTCCAGCAGTGGCCAGCATTTGCTTGCGCTTGAGCAGCGGCAGCATGGTGATGTCCTGGCCGCTCACGACCAGGAGGTCGAACACGCAGTAGACGACTGGATCGGCGCCGTCGTACCAGCGCCGGCGGGCGATTCTGCAGCCGGTCGGTTTCCCGAGGTCACCAACGGCCTCGTGGAACAAGCGGTGCCCGTCTCTGTCGAAGTCGCTGCGCCCCAGGTCGTCAAGCACGCAGACCTCGCCATCCCATTTCGTAGCCTCGGCGCCATTTCGCGTGCGCAGCTCGCACTTGCCGGCGCCGAAGGTCGCCATCAGCCGGTAGCCGTCGTACTTGATCTCATAGATCCACCCGGGCTCGTGCAGATTGAGCGGTCGCTCGTTGAGCAGCATGGGCGGATAGACGTCGAGCGGCATGGCCGGAACATGCCATGCAGACAGGGCGTTGGCTGTCAGCAGACGGCCCGACCCCCTCTAGGGTTTTCCAAGCCTCGCGCGCTCTCTGAAACTCCGACCCACGTTGCGGCCCGTCGCAATTCATGGGGTGCGATGCCACTTTTGCAGGCACCGCGCGGCGACGCCCGGCTGGTGACGAGTTGCGACGATGCGCGCATGCTTTTCCACAGGTTTGTGCACTGCCACGGTGGAGAACCTGCAACTCGGAATGACGTCCTCTCCCGCGATGCCGACGCGAAGTTGTGCGCATTTGTATTAGGTGTAGCGATGGGCATCCGGTCCTGCTTCGATTCCCCGATTCGGCACCGAACCGGCACGACGGGCGTGGCATGCGCAAACGCCGCCAGCCACTCTAGATGCCCTTTTCGGTCGAGCCGGAAAGCAGGCGTCTGATCCGCACACCGAGTTTTGCCAGGCGGCCTCTGACAGTGGTCGCGGCCGCCCTCCGAGATCGGTGTGCTTCGCGTTCGTCGCCTAGAGCGGCATTGAGGGTCTTGAGGCTTTGCGGGTTGCGCTTCCAGACCCCGGTAACTGTGAAGTTGCCCCGATTTGACGGCACGAAGTTGGGGATGATGTTGATCTGTTGGGCGCCGATCCGATGCAGGAGCTGGGCACGGTTCCTCGCGACCTTGGGGAAGTCGTCGTGCCTTTCAAYGGGCGAACTCAAAGAGACCCTGATCGTTGTTACTGCCGCGAAATGCTCAGCCAAGAATGCGACTGCCTCAACGAGCACACAGCTATGCCGCATCGGGATGGCCGAKGGCACGAAGCGGTCGAKGTGAACCTCGTGCCCACCCGGTGATACGGTCACTGCCCCGATGGTCCCGACATGTGTCTCGCCATCGTAGAAATACATRRGTTCCCCGAGCTTGTACGGAGCAGACCCAGGCCCTGTGATGCGGAGCTCGGTGAAGGTCGGCGATCGGCCTGCAGAAGAGTCCCTGGCGAGCGGTGAGCGAATGTGGTTCAAGCAGGCCCTTCCTGATCCCCGAATCGCCAGGTCTTCAACACCGGCACGAGCGCTGCCGCAGCAATCGTGACCATGTGCGCGGTCCCGCG
>NZ_JBFUIU010001059.1:0-2573 GCF_056401695.1 Variovorax sp. P4_D9 | reverse complement strand
GTGCCGCACCACCCCCCGCCCATTCGTCGGCGGCCTCGACCCGGACCCCGTTGCGCGATGCGTCGCGCGGCACCGAGGGCGACGCCGGCAAGGTGGTTCACCTCGTGCCCGGCGAAGGCGAAGAGGCGATCGAGACCGGCAGCGCGCCCCTCGATCCCGACGAGCCGCCGCGTCCACCGGCCGGCGGCGGGGCGCGACCGTCCCTCAAGCGGATCAAGTGAGCGGCACGCCCCGGCCGCGCCGCTAAAATCAAAATTCCCGCCGCTTTAGCTCAGTTGGTAGAGCAACCGCCTTGTAAGCGGTAGGTCGTCAGTTCGATTCCGACAAGCGGCACCAAACAACGGCCCGGCAAAGTCCAATGTTGTCCGAGCCTTTTCATTTTTCCCTTGCAAGGACCGCACTCGTCGTCCGATGTCGTCCATGGAATTTGAACAGAATCCGGGGGCATCTGGGGGCACTTATGAGGGCAGGGGATTCAAGGATGGGGGCATTTCTCTGCACGGGTGAAAATGCGAGCGAAGTGCCCGTTGTCCTGACTCGCGGCTCGCCTTCGAAGGGCTGATCTCTTCGTCGGGCCGCCACTGCCCGCGTATGCCCGAAGAGATCAACATGGCCGCGTCTACCGCGAGCGTTCTGGTCTGCCGGGGTGACGCCGGCAAACCGCGGTGCTTTCAAGGGCTGGGCGGTACGTGGCGACACCCCTACTTCAGGACGTTTCGTGTGATTTCACCAGGGAAAGTGTCGACGGCGTATAGGGCCGCTGGGGGCGTACTGCGCCGCCGACGGTTGGCCAGTCCGGGCTGATCGTCCGTATGGCCACTTGACGCGGCCATGGAAATGTGAAAACTTGTGTACTACGTGTGCGAGCAATGACGGACGCGCAGCGTGCGCGCTGGCCCTGCACCGATCCGGGAGTCGACCATGCTGGGTGAATTCGTCTCGAGGGAAGTCGCTGCCACCCTGGCTGCACGAGGGCGGCAACAGATGCAGCATCTGATCGATTTCGACCCTGAGGCGGTCCGGGCCTCATACAACCGGGAACCGTTCCTGGTGAACCATCGCCTGGCCACCCATCCTAGTTTCTCGCTGCCGGAATTGTTTACGCTCTGCCGGCGTCTGCCGCGCAACGAGGTGAAGTATCGGGTCGGCGTGATACCCGGTGACGCCGACTTCGACTCGTCCTATGCGCGCTACAGCCAGGGCCTTTCGCTGGAAGACGTACTGGAACGCTTCGAGCAATCGAGGGCCTTCATCTGCATCTACAACCCGGAACGCGATGCCGCCTACCGGCCCTTGTTGGAAGGTCTGCTGACAGAGATCGCCGCGGCCATCGACGAGTTCGATCCGGTGGTCACCTGGTATTCGACATACATCTTCATCTCCACGCAGGACTCGGTCACGCCCTACCACATGGATCGCGAGATGAACTTTCTGCTTCAGGTGCGCGGCGACAAGAAGGTGGCTCTGTGGGATCCCAGCGACGACGAGATCATGAGTCCGGCAGAGAAGGACCGCCTGCTCTCGCTCTTCAGCAGCAAGCGGCCGACCTACCTGCCCTCGTTCGAATCGAAGGCGATGACCTTCGATCTCAAGCCAGGTCTCGGTGTCCATCACCCTTTCATCGCCCCTCATCGGGTGCATACAGGTTCCGAACTCTCCGTCTCGCTGGCGTTCACTTTTCGCACGCAGAAGTCCGACATGCTGACGAGCGCGCACGCGTTCAACTACATGCTTCGCAAATGCGGCTGGTCGCCGGCAGAGATCGGGCAGCATCCGCTCGCCGATCAGGTCAAGGTTGCGGCATCGCACGCAGCGAGATTGCCCATTAGCTTGCTGCAAAGGGCTTGGCACGCACGCAGGCTCGCGTCCTGACCCTGTCGCCAGCAGATTTCTCCCGTTCTCCGTGGGCATCCCGGCTTCGGCGCATGAAGTATCGCTTCGCCGGCAAGGAGAAGCGCCTGGCCTTCGGTGTCTACCCCGAAGTTGCGCTGAAGGAAGCCCGCGCCAAGCGCGACGACGCAAGGCTAATGCTGGGTCGTGATGAAGACCCAGGCGTTGCAAAGACAGTAGCGGCCACCGGCTGACGTGACCTCCAGATAGAGGGGGGCACAAAAGGGGGCGTATTTTGCCCCGACTCTAACGACATCAAGCATTCATGCGGGTTTTTGGTCTATGTTCGGGTCAGACAAGCGCACCATCCCGATCCATGACCGACGCAACGAACGCGACCGCCCCCCTCCAGGCCAGCCGTTCCAAGACAGAGCGCCGCATCCTGCTCGTCCAATTTATCCGCAAGGCCCACGGCTGGATCGGACTCTGGGGCGCAATCCTGGGCCTGATCTTCGGTACCGCCGGGATCTGGCTCAACCATCGCGCGGTGCTGAAGCTGTCGATGGCGCAGCAACGTGTCAACGCCCAGCTCGCGCTTCCCGATCCGGCACCCGCCAGCGCGCCGGACATGGCGCTCTGGTTGCAGGGCGCGCTGGCGCAGGCCGGCCCGCCGAATTCGATCCGCACCGAACCCGCGCGAACGGTCGCCTGGGCCGAAAAGGGCGGGGCCGACCCGTTGATGC
>NZ_JBFUIU010001058.1:0-2583 GCF_056401695.1 Variovorax sp. P4_D9 | reverse complement strand
CGTCGGCTCGCGCGCGCGGCCGCCCCTGCTCCGGTTGCGGCTCCAGCACCCGCGCCCCGCCCGCTGGGCCTGCGTTTCCCCGGAGCGACTGCGGCACCAGTAGCTCCCGCCGCTGCCGCTGCCCTGGCTTCAGCCCCCGCTCCTGCACCGGCTGCCGCCCCTGCGCTTGCCCCTGCACCGGCTGCCGCGGCACCGACCCCTTTCCGATTCCGCCCTCTTACGTTCGGCCGCCCGTTGGCCGTGCCCGCTGCTGCCGCTCTTGCTCCCGCCCCGGATCCCGCACTCGCTCCAGCGGCTGCCCCAGCCCCGACCCCCGCTCCTCCGCCAGCCCCTGCTCCGGATGAGATCGACGACGTGGCCCCGCCGCCTCCCGCCGCGCCAGTGCCGAAGGGATTCGGCTTCGGGTTCCAGGCGGCCGCCGGCGAGTCCGCGCTTCCGCGGGGCTTCGGCGGCATGGCCAAGCCTTCGCCCGATGAGACTCATGTGGGCATCGTCAAGAGCGTCGCGATCTACGGCGACTGGGCCGTCGGCTCGATGGACACTCAGGAACGCGAATCCCTGAAGATAACCGGCTCGGCCGTGGCGCACCTGAAGGAAGGTCTCGAGTACACCCTGACCGGCCGCATGAAGGTTCACCCGAGCCACGGCGTGCAGCTCGATGTCGTCAGCTTCGAGCCACACATCCAGCCCGACGTCCCCTCCATGGCGCGCTTCATCGCCGCGAACTTCACCGGCATCGGCAAGAAGCTCGCCGAGAAGTACCTCACCAAGGTCAAAGACGAAGGCGGCGACGAAGGCCTGGAGGCCCTGTGCCTGAAGCTCGTCAACGAGCCCTGGACCGTCACTTTCGAGTCGGTCTCCAACCGGAAGACCAGCTTCGGGGACAAGAACGCGCCTCCCGCCGATTCGGACAACCCCGCCGCGCTCGCCGATTCGCCCGAGATCCCCTACATCGAACGCATGCTCGCCACGAAGTTCGGCGCGCTGCGGGAGCTGAAGGCCGCCTCGATGAAGCTCCTCGCCATGACCCTGTTCTCGCAGGCGAAGGCGCTCAAGGACGAAACCCGTCCGATCACCGAGGTCGCCACCGCCCTCCTCGCGAAGGATCCGTACAGCCCCATGCGCACGATCCCGGGCTACGGGTTCCGGAGCGCCGACGCCATCGGCAAGGCGCTGAACATCCCCCGCGACGCTCCCGTGCGCCTGACGGCCCTCGCTTCCTTCCTCGTGATGGAGGAATGCGACTCGGCCGGCCACGTCTTTGTGGGCGAGCCGCAGCTGCGCAACCGCCTGACCAAGACCGAGCCGATGATCTCGCTGGAGACCCTGATCGAGTACGCCACCGAGAGCGGTGACTTGCGCATCGAGGAAGACGAGCAGGGCAACCGCCGGATCTACCCGGCCAAGCTCTACGAGGCCGAGGTCCGCCTGGCCGAAGACCTGCACGGCATGCTGGTGTCGGCCAAGCCCCTGCTGCGCAAACGCACCTACGAGCAGTTCCGCACGAAGGCGATCGAGGTGAGCCAGCGCCTGCTCGGCTACGAGCTGGACGAAGACCAGATGAAGGCCCTCTACGGCATCGCCACGAGCGAATCGCGCCTGCACGTCGTGACCGCCGGTCCCGGCTGCGGCAAGACCGCGATCATGGAAGTGTTCAGCGCCTTGATGTCCCACAAGGACTGGGCGTTCGCTGCCCCTACCGGCAAGGCGGCCAAGGTCCTGTCCGCGCGCGTCGAGCGCAACGGCTACTCGGCTTCCACCCTGCACTCGCTTCTGAAGGGAAGCCCCGAGGGCGGGTTCATGGTCAACCGGAATAGCCCCCTCGGCTGCCAGATCCTCGTGGTCGACGAAGGCACGATGCCGACCCTGACGCTCTTCGAGGCGGCCACGGCGGCCCTGCGCGACGACGCACACCTGATCGTCCTCGGCGACCCGGGCGTTGACGGCCTGGCCGGGCAACTGCCCTCGATCGGCGCCGGTCGAGTGCTGAGCGACATGCTCCGCCTGCCTGGCGTCGACCATCACCACCTGACGGCGACGAAGCGCAACTCCGGCGCGATCCTCGATACCGTGAACCAGATCCGCCAGTACACGCTGGACTGCAAGGATGGCGAAGGCGTGACCTTCTCGCACGGCCTGCCTTCAGCAGAGTCCTACTTCGAGACCGTCGCCGCCAAGTACGTTGAGCGCGTCCAGGCGAACGGGATCGAGAACGTCGTGCTGCTCATGTCGCGGCGCAACGGAGCGGCAGACGAGCCGACCTGGTGCACCGACTACGCGAACGCGCGTCTTCGCGATCTGATCAACCCGCACGCGGTGCGGATCCCCGGCACTGCATCCCTGCACGTCAACGACCGGATCGTCATCCGCGACAACATGACGCTCGGCGAGGACGAAGAAGGCAACGATATCCGCGTGGTCAACGGCGACACCGGAACGATCACCCGCTTCCAGCCCCACAGCGATCCGAAGCATCGCGGCCCGCAGTACGTGGTCATCAAGCTCGACGATGGTCGATTCATTCAGTTCCCGGGCGACTCGCTCAAGGATCTGCAGCACAGCTACGCCGCGACGGTGCACATG
>NZ_JBFUIU010001057.1:0-2596 GCF_056401695.1 Variovorax sp. P4_D9 | reverse complement strand
GGCCTGGACGGCGCCGAGAACGATCCCGATGCGCCAGGCGCAGGCAAGAGCCTTACGGACACCGAGCGCGCTGTCCGGCTGTCCCGCTTCATCAACGGCAACCCGGCCGCTCTGGCTGCCATCTCCGCGCTGGCAGGCAAGCAATGAGTCAGGCCTTCGCTGTCACCACCGCGGACATGCTCGCGCTGGTGCAGCACATGGCCCCCGAGGCACGCGCCGAGCTCGACAGCATCCCATGGCCGGTGATCCGCCGATCTGAGTTCCAGCAGAACGCCGCGCAGCATAGGCGGCCCCTCTGAGCGTCTCGGTCCGATAGTTTGTGCGAAACATCACGAATATGCCCGTATGCATGGGGCTTTGCCCACCGAGTGCGCGGCCATCATATTGCGCAACCAGGAGATTTAAATGCCGAGGCTCGCAGACCTGAAAGACGTGTTGTTTCCGGTGGTGATGCGGCCACTGTTCATCAAGAACGAGGGCCGAGAATTGAGGGTACCCGATAGCCAAGCCATCGTCGAATGTCGAACTGGCCGCGTGCTGAGCGTCGTTGGCCGCGACTATCGACTAGTGAGTCATGATGAGGCGCTCGGTCTTGCTTTCGAGTGTGCCCGGTCGGCCTTCCCGGAAACCAAGCACGCGGAGTGGGCACCCGCAGGCGTTGACGCCCCGTCTACAGGTGCCACATGCTTCATTGACCTAGTCCACAATTCTGCGGCGCTGGATTTTTCGGGACTCGCGGCAAAGGACAAGCCAGAGGTCTATGGGCCCTTCGTCCGGGTGACCAACAGCTACAACCGCACCCGGGCCCTGTGTTTCGACATTGGCTACTACCGCAAGGTCTGCAAGAACGGCCTGATCCTGCGGGACTCGCTGATCAGCTTCAAGATGAGTCATCAGCGCCGGGAAATCAGCAAGGAGATTCACTTCGAGATCGACCACAAAGAGCTCGACAAGCAGCGGCAGGACTTTCAGGCTTTCTTGGAAAAGCTGCAGAACTTCGACGTTCCCGAGGCCATGATCAGCCGGTTTGCGTGTGGGGTGCTCGGATTCCGGCCGCCCGAAAGTCCAGACCTTCCGACCGATCCTCGATGGGTTGCCTGGCGTGACTTGGTCGCGGTCGTTGACGAAACTAGTGACCGCTATCGCACGGAATTGGGGGCAAACGCCAATACGGTGTTGAACGTTGTCACCGAGATTGCCTCACGCCCTCCAGAAAGTCAGGCCGTGCGCCGTAGTCGCCATGGGCTACAACGCCGCGCCGGACAATGGGCGAGCGGTTTCGCGGCGGTCTGTGAAGATGAAGGGTTCGACCTGACGAAGCATCTGGAGGCGCTGGCCAGTCCGGGTGTCGATGCAGACAAAGTCGGTCGCGGTGTTGCTCTGGCCACGGCTTGAGCCCGTGTCGGGTCCCTTCGCCTTCGGTGGCACTGGGGCGCACGCTCGTCGCCGTGGCTGTCCTCATCGGCGGCGGGATCTACTGGTAAAAACGATCGCACGGCCGAAGAAGGCGCATGTTGCTGTAGAGAAGAAGCGTGACGCCGAGCTTGAGCAGTACAAGCGCGACATCGGCTCCTGCGCGCCCGATGACGCAGTTCGGCATCCGCTCCGACTCGGCTGGCCCGAACAGGGTGTACGCACTGCGGCTACTGGCTGCCGCCTTGTGCCCACGATACTCGCAGCAAGTCCACCTGTTCGCGCGTTTCGATCACGACATCGGCATCGACGGGTCGCCCGGCCGTGAGCTTTGGTGGCCTGCCCCTGGCGCCGGACCTGACGCGCAAGCACGCCGATGGACTTCGCCGTCGTCGTTGTGCCGGCTTGATTGCGCTGCGCAGCGTCGCCCCGATAGCGCCCGTCCTCCAAGAACGAGCTGTGCCAGCGCGGATATGCACACGCATGCATAAGCATTGCATCCGAGAACCTTAGGATGCTCTCATGATTGGTGTGCAGGCACGGATCAAACATCTCCAGGCACTCGCGCGTGCCGAGCGTAGTGCGCATCCGCATATTGACTCACGCACAATCCTCGAGCGGGCAGACGCCCCCAAGAATGCGGGACAGGATTGGAAAAAGATCTTGCTCGCCGACGAGCACGAAGTGAGCAGTTGGATGCAGTTACTCGGCTGCAGGGAAATCGATTTGCGCAAGGCAGTTGCAGTGGTCGGAGCGTCGGCCGACGCAGTGCGCAAACACTTGGCGGAACGCCGCTGAATCTACACTGCTCGTCGCGCATCGCGCGGCGGTCGCCGGCATCGGCCACCAGAACGAGCGCGCGGCAGTCGAAGTGACCCCGCGCCACCACCGCGCCGTTGCACGAACTGCGAGCTCTTCAGCGCCGGGCAAGGCACTCGAAGTCCAACACCACGACCGGCTGCAGTCGGCCAACACCGGTCCTTCGCGGTAGTGCCTCGCAGCGGCCATTCGGCGCCGCTCTCGCGACTCAAAGTTGAACCCAGCCCTGCGCGCTTCCAGCCGGCCCGCCGGCGCGTCCGCCGCCGCGACGCAGCCGGCCGGCGACATGTGCACGGCCAGTCCTTAGCTGAAACGACGGCATTAGCTGCGCAGCTAACCTCCGGATTCGCATGGGCATGTAGAC
>NZ_JBFUIU010001056.1:0-2606 GCF_056401695.1 Variovorax sp. P4_D9 | reverse complement strand
CGCTCGCGAGATCTACAAGCTTCGTGCAGCCACGGCCGAATGCGTGAACGCGCAGGCGCGCAACCGTGGACTCCAGCGTATGCCGGTGCGCGGCATGGCCAAGGTCAGGTGCGTGGTGCGGCTGTTTGTGCTGGCACATAACCTGCTGAGAATGGCCGCCCTTGCGCCCCAACTGATCGGTTGGGGCACAGGTGCGTCCGCAGCGCTCGCAAAGATCGCATAAAGGGCCCCAAAGGCGGTATGAGGGGCCGAACCGTGCCCTGAAGCGGCGCTCAGCGCCCTCGGCGAGTGCCTACGCCCTCGACTTGGCACCTCGGTGATGCTTTCGACCCAATTTGCTTCGCGAGCTTCCTGCGCGTTGCTCCGCACTGCCTTCAGCGGAAAATCGAAAGACTCTCAGCTTCTCAGTCGAGCTTCAGGTGCGGGTGCCGTTCGAACAGCGCGATCGCCCAGTCGATGAAGATGCGCACCTTCGCGCCGAGGAAGCGGTTGGGACGATAGATCGCGTGCACGGGAATCGTCGCGGTGTCCCAGTCCTGCAGCACGGGGACCAGTTGGCCCGACGCCAGCGCCGACGGCAGCATGAACGCCGGCGACTGGAGGACTCCGATACCGGCGATGCCGGCGGCGAGGTGGGCGTAGACGTCGTTCACGCAGAAGCGCGCATGCGGCGACATCCGGATGCTGTCTTCGCCCTTCATGAATCGAAACGGAATCGGCTTGCCCGTGCGGTTGGAGATCAGCCCGAGCATCCGGTGCCCGCCTTCCAGGTCCGCGGGCGTCCCGGGCGTCCCGAAGCTCGACAGATACTTCGGCGACGCACAGGTGGTCAGGCGGAATTCGCCGATGCGCCGGGCCACCAGCGATTGCTCGTCGACGAAGCCGGCGCGGATCACGCAATCGACGTTCTCCGCGACCAGGTCGGTCTGGCGGTTGATGATGCTRAATTCAAGTTCGATGTCCGGATAGGCGCGATAGAAATCTGGGAGGGCGGGGATCAGCACGTCGGTCGCGATCGCGGTCGCGACATCCACGTGCAGCCTGCCGGAAGGCTTTGCGAGCGTCTGCTTGGCCGTGGACTCGATGTCGGACAGCTCGGCGAGCAGCCGAACGACGCGCTCGTAGTAGGCGGCGCCCTCGGCCGTGACGGTCACCGAGCGCGTCGTGCGGTCCAGCAGTCGGACGCGCAGATCGCGCTCGAGGCCCTGCACGAGCCGCGTCACCGTCGGCTTCGGCAGGTCGATGGTCTCCGCAGCCTTGGTGAAGCTGCCGGCTTCGACCACGCGCACGAAGGCGCTCATGGCTGTGAAGCGGTCCATATGGGCCTTTCAGTTGGAAGAGGCGGGATGGTAGCGCTCCACGCCCGCGAGATGTCCGCTACCGCGTCGCCTCGATCGGATTGCCGTACAGCGGCGTCGCGCGAGCGTATGGCGCGCATGGTCTGCGCCGCATCCATCGGCGTCGCTCGGTTCGGAGCAACGGCGAGGCGTGGTCGCTGTCGGTGGTGTGCACGAACCGCCTGCGGGCCTGACGGCCAGTCGGCGAACCTTCAGTCTACGGGCCGCTGACGATCGAGAAGTTTGCGATGTCGCTCAAGAGGCGAGTGCGCGAGTCTATGCAGTCGACTGCACCAGCCAGAAAGCGATCGCAGCTGCGGCCGCTACCCAGCAATCTTTTCTGCATGTCGCATAAGGCCTTTCGTCGCCTTCAACGATCCAGCAGCCTGCATGTTCGGCGAGAGGATGTGCTTGTACTGGTCGCGAGCATCCGTTTTTCTCAAGGCCAGCAAGATCCAGGTGCGAGAGTGTGATTACGTGGGACTCGCGTTTCACTCCCCGAACATGGAAGCGACTCATCGATTCAATCTCCTTCGCAAGGCAACGGTAGTTAGCCAGGATGCGGTGGCCACGCTCATCCTGTCTGGACGTTACATCGGCTTTCTTCCAGATCACTATGTGGCCAGCTTCGTGCGAGATCGAACGATCAAGCGCATCGATATTCCGGAATCCACGTACGAGGTCCGCTACGTTGCCATATCGCGCCGCTCTCCAACGCCACCGCGCCTCTCAACAGTGTTCTTGGATTTGCTGAAGCAAGCTCACGGCCGAGCGCAGCCATGCCCTTGCGAGGGCAATGCACATCCAGGGCCTATATTCGCAGACTGAGGACCGATTGGATCAGGTGATGAAAAAACGCGGCCTGGGGCTGTGTAGGCGATTCGCGCCCTCTCCTTCTGCAAGCCGTCGTGAACATCCCAGGCGTTCGCGGCGCCCTCCTCCGCGAAGCGACCTTTCCCAGTCAGTGAGCCGGGAATCGTGACGTATCGGCTCAACAATTGAGCCGATACGAATAGAATGCGGCTCATGGCAAAAGCTCCCCTGAGGTTTATCTGGCACCAACCGGGCTGGCCAGGCTTGACATTTGACCCGGCGGCCGCGGGCGTCCATCTAGTGGCGGCTGCGCGCGAACAGGGGATCGTCGAAGGCAAGGCCAGCGCTGTCGGCATCGGATCAAGTGCCGAGTTTTTGACCGACGTGCTTGCCGACGAGGTGATTGCAACAGCCGCGATCGAAGGCGAGCGGCTCGCGCCCGCCTCGGTGCGCTCT
>NZ_JBFUIU010001055.1:0-2607 GCF_056401695.1 Variovorax sp. P4_D9 | reverse complement strand
CCGCACTGGCAGCCGGGGCCGGTGTGGCGGCCCCCGCCAGCGCGGAGCCCGCCGCCGCTGAACCCGCTGCCGCTGCCGAAGTGGCGGGCGCGACGATCGGCTGCGCGACCGGCCGCGCTTCGACGGCCGAGGCCGTTGCACCGGTCGGCGGAATCACCCGCAGGACCTGACCGACTTCGATCAGATCGGGGTTGTCGAGATTGTTCCAGCGGGCGATGTTCTGCCAGGTCTGGCCGGTCTCGATGCCGATGCGGCGGATGGTGTCACCGGGCCGCACGGCATAGTAGCCGGGCTTGCCGTAGTTCTCGATGCCCGGCAGCGGCTTGCCCGACGAATCGGTCGTGATTGGAGGCCCACCGGCGACGCCGGAGCCGTTGGTGGTCGCGCCCAGTGCCTGCGTCATGGTGCCGCGGTCTTCGACCGGCACCGGACCGCGCGGTGCGCCACACCCCGCAATCACGAGCACACTCACCAGCGAAACGCCGGCTAGCCAGCTCCGATTGCCAATACCCTGCATTGTTCTTTCCTTCAAGCAATTCCCGATTTTAGGGGGACAAAGTGGACCGCCTCAAGAATGCGGCGCTCGACGCCACGGGCGGTCTTGTCGATCACGACCAGCGCCTGGCCGCCGGTCGCGGACTGGGTCGGCGCGACAATCCGTCCGCCGACTGCCAGCTGCGTGATCCAGGCTTCGGGCACCGCCTCGCCGCCCGCCGCGGCGATGATGCCCGCGTAGGGCGCGCCCTTCGGGTAGCCGACCATGCCATCGCCCAGCATCAGGTGAACCGTGGCCAGGCGGAACGAGCGCAGATTGACACGCGCCCTCTCGTGCAGCCCGCGCAAACGCTCAATGCTGTAGACCTCGGCCGCGACGTGGCTCAGCACCGCCGCCTGGTAGCCGCAACCGGTGCCGATCTCGAGCACCCGCCCGAGGCGTTCGCCGGGCTTGTTGGTGAGCGCCGGAGCGCCGAGCAACAGCTCGATCATTCTTGCCACCACGTTCGGCTTCGAGATCGTCTGGCCGAGCCCGATCGGCAGGCTGGTGTCTTCGTACGCCTGGTTGACCAGCGCACTGTCGACGAACAGATGACGCTCGACCGTGCCCATGGCGCGCAGCACCCGGGCGTCGGCGATGCCCTGGGCCGCCAGGCGCTGGACCATGCGCGCCCGCACCGCGTCCGACGCCATCGAGGGCGTGGTGGGAACGATCGGCTTGACCGGCACCGCCGGCAGGCGCCCGCGTGTCGCGGCGGAAGCCGTGGGGGTCAGGCGCACCGGGAAACCGGGCCGTTGGCTTGCCAAAGTCAGCCCCCCGCCGCGCTGCGCGCAACGCGCGCCATGGTGTCGTGCCAATGGCCGAGCTTCGCGTGGTCGGTGAGGTCGATCTGCAGCGGCGTCAATGCCACGTGGCCGGCCGCGGTTGCATGGAAATCGGTCCCTTCGCCGCTGTCCTTGGCCCCGCCGGCACCGGCGATCCAGTACATGGTCTCGCCGCGCGGGCTGTCCTGCGTGATGACCTTCTCGGCGGCGTGGCGGCGCCCCAGCCGGCAGACCTTGAGCGGCTTCAGTTCATCGAAGGGAAGGTTCGGCACGTTGACATTGAGCAGGAAGGCATCGCCATCGATCAGCTGCTCGCGCTCGATCTGCTGGACCAGCCGCCGCGCCACCTGCGCCGCGGCGTCGATATGGGCCCAGCCCTTCTCGATCTGGGAGAAGGCGATGGCTGGAATGCCGAACAGGTAGGCCTCCATGGCAGCACCGACGGTTCCCGAATAGATCGTGTCGTCGCCCATGTTGGCGCCGTTGTTGATGCCGGACACCACCAGGTCGGGCCGGTAGTCGAGCAGACCCTTGAGGGCGATGTGCACGCAATCGGCGGGTGTCCCGGTGACGTAGCGGAAGCCGTTGTGCGCCTTGTGCACATACAGCGGCGCGGCCAGCGTCAGGGCGTTCGATTTCGCGCTGTTGTTGTGCTCGGGCGCGACCACTTCGACCTCGGCGATGTCCTTCAGCGCATCGTGCAGCGCGACGAGGCCAGGCGCCTGGAAACCGTCGTCGTTCGAAATAAGTATCTTCATGGCGTCAGTCAGTGGCGGCGATTGTAGGCGCCGTGGGCGTCACGGCAGGGACATGCGGAGGCTGCGGCGCCCGCCTATCATGACCCGGATATTTCCGTTGCCCCCAGACTCATTCACAGGAGACACGAGCATGCACGCATGGCTCTGCGAGAACCCGATCGGCGTCGAGGCGCTGATATGGAAAGAACTGCCGACGCCCACCCCGGGCCCGGGGCAGGTGCTGATCGAAATCAAGGCCGCGAGCCTGAATTTCCCGGACCTGCTGATTGTTCAGAACAAATACCAGATGAAGCCGCCCCTGCCCTTCGTCCCCGGATCGGAATATGCAGGCGTCGTCGCCGCGGTGGGCGAAGGCGTCACCCACCTGAAAGTCGGACAGAACGTCGCCTGCCTGTCGGGCACTGGCGGCTTCGGCACCCACACGCTGGCGCCGGCGGCTTTGTGCATGCCATTGCCCGACGGTTTCGGCCATGTCGACGCGGCGGCATTCATCATGATCTATGCGACCTCCTGGCACGCATTGATGGAC
>NZ_JBFUIU010001054.1:0-2616 GCF_056401695.1 Variovorax sp. P4_D9 | reverse complement strand
TACCACCGATCTGGCTGGACGACGAGCGACGATTGCTATCTTCAAGACCTGTTTGTTGCGGCCGATGGACGTGGCAGTGGCGTCGGCCGCGCGCTGATCGAGCATGTCTATGCGGATGCGAGAAGTCGCGGGGCGTCCCGCGTGTACTGGCTGACGCACGAATCCAACCATAACGCCAGGCAGCTTTACGACCGCATCGCTGATCGCTCGGGTTTCACCCACTACCGAAAACTATTTGCCTGACACGCTGATTCCCCAGTTCCTATGTCTCAAGCCGAATATACGGAATCGGGCATCTGATCCTGCCGGGGCTTTCCATCCCTACAACATTTCCAGCAAAGAGACCAATGACCAAGGAGACAATTTTCATGAAACTGAGAAAGTACGGCCATTCCGTATATCGCATCGATACGGGCACAGCCAAGATCCTGATCGATCCGTTTCTGTCCAATATCCCGCCGAGGGACAACGGGTGGATCGGCTGCGGTGCAGGCGAGGACTTAGCACAGGGAGGTGGACGATGAAGGCGATCGTTGTGACGGACCAGGCTGCGGGAACGGCCGGGATGACGCTGGTGGAGCGGCCCGAGCCGCAGGCGGCGATAAACGACGTCGTCGTTCAGGTTCATGCGTCGGGATTTGTCCCGACTGAGATGGCGTGGCCCTCGACCTGGACCGATCGTCGCGACCGTGACCGAACACCATCGATCCCCGGGCACGAGCTGGCTGGAGTGGTCACCGCCCTCGGCTACGGCACGACGGGACTGTCGGTAGGACAGCGAGTGTTCGGCCTCGCGGACTGGCATCGCGACGGCACCCTGGCCGAGTACGTGGCGATCGAGGCACGTAACCTCGCGCCGCTGCCGGGCGACGTTGACTTCACAGTGGGCGCGAGCCTGCCAATCTCGGGCCTCACTGCGTTGCAGGGACTGTTCGAGCACGGCCGCCTTCGGGCGGGGCAGAGCGTAATCGCGCACGGCGCGGCCGGCGCAGTCGGTTCGATGGTGACGCAGCTCGCACGAGAGGCCGGCGCTTACGTCATCGGCACCGGACGCGCGGCCGACCGTCAGAAGGCGCTCGACTTCGGCGCGCAGGAGTTTGTCGACCTCGACGGCGACACGCTGGAAGACATCGGCAGCGTCGATCTGGTGTTCGATGTCATCGGCGGCGACATCCAGAAGCGGTCCGCGCGCCTGATTCGAGCCGGAGGAACGCTGGTGTCCATCGTCGGGCCATCTGAGGCGCGGCCCGCCGACGGCCTGGCGATCGACTTCGTTGTCGAGTCCGATCGTGCCCAACTGAGTGAGATCGTCCAGCGGGTGCGGGACGGACGACTGCGGACGAACATCGGCAACGTCTCGCCCCTCGACAAAGCTGTCGCCGCCTTCAACTCGACCGAGCGGCGCGCGGGGAAGACGGTCATCCGCGTTCGTCCGTGAGGACTCGGGGTGTACCGCGCATACATCTCTTCAAAGTCGGCGCGGTCGCCTCGCTTCCGCACGGAAAGAGAGAACCGGGTGTAGCGCGTGGTTGCCGATGGACCAACGATTCGGTGAGAAACACGCCGTCCTCGACCTCAAGGACGGGAACCCTGCCTATGGGGTTTCGCGCCAGGTGCGCTTGCTGACGCTGTTCCCCAGCCTGAAGATTGACGACGACCTCGGTGACCTTAAGAGCCGGCTGAACCGCATTCTTCTCAGCCACGTAGAGACGAACACGCGTGGGGCTGGGGGGGCACCCGGACAAATGAAAAGGTCCATATTGGACGTATCGCCTTTACGGCCGCTTGTGGCCGCATCCTGCCACATGCGTGACGTCGGCGGCGGGTCCACCGCAGACTCGGGCTCGCTCGGAGGAGAGGCGGTCCCACGTTATGCCCTCCGCTACTGGACTGACTTGCCCGCTCGTTCGTAGGCGTCAAGAAGCCGCTGAAGCATCGCGCGCTCTTCGTCCGGGGTGCCATTTCCAAGGTCGACAACGATGCCGTTGATGAGGTAGTACTCCGTGTCGTCGCGAATAGAGCCGCGCCTGACGATGCGCTTGTATGACGAAGCGTAGCGACGCCGAACTTCCGACGCGGCCAGAAGCCCGGCGACCCGGAGTGCCTCGTCGAGAGCCGCAACTCCATCTGCCGGGCGGTCGCTCAAGTCCTCGATGATGTCATTGGCAGCCTGGCGCAGACCCTCCAGCGCCTTCGACTTGCCGTACTGCTCAACAATCCCTGAGCACACCGTCGCAAGACTGACGCTCGAAGTCGCGTCCATGCGCCAGACATGAGTCGAGTAGAACGACACGAATTCCAGCAGCTCTTGAAATTCGCCATGGAGGCCCAGCTGAACTGGGAGAGCACGACCACGTTGATGGCGGGATGGCACTTCCTGACACAACGCAGTACGTCGATTCCGCGGTCGTTTCCACGCAACTTGGCATCCAGAACGACGAGGTCCGGATGGTTTGCACTGATGAAGGCGAGCGCGCTGGCCACGTCGTCCGCATATCCGACGACGGCGACCCCCGGTGCAGTCTGCAGCAGCGTTCCGAAGCTTTGCTGTATTGCCACAGAGTCGTCAACCAGCAGCACTTTCACCTCTGCACCTCGCATTTTGTCCTTCTTGAG
>NZ_JBFUIU010001053.1:0-2622 GCF_056401695.1 Variovorax sp. P4_D9 | reverse complement strand
ATGGCCATCACCGTGCGGCCGATCCGTGCGCMGGCATCGATCAGCGAGCTCGCACTGCGGGTGCCCGGACGCGCCGGTCCGGGCCGCGCGAGCAGCACCCTGAACAGAGCCACCAGCACCGTCGCGCCGGCGTACATGACCAGCGCGAGATAGCTGGTGTCGAGCACCGCGCCCGTGAGCATGGTCGACAGCGACACGTTGCCGAGCAGGCTCGCGGCGAACCGGAAGCAGCGCCAGGTCGCTGCCGGTCGAGACATCGGAGGGCTGCTGGACGGCCGCGGATTGGCGCGCGAGCGCGTCCTCGAAGCGCTGCAACTCGTCCGCCTCGACGGCCCGGCGCATCACCGCCTGGACGATTTTCTCGTCAGCGTCGGCGTCGGCACGGGCCGTGATCTCGGCCGGCGCGATGGCCTGACGCAGTGGCGGATTCGGTGGCGGGCGCCACAGTCGCGGCTTGCGTGCCCGCGAAGCACAATGCGCAGGCGACGCCCGAGAGCAGGGTGCGGAAGGCGCGGCCCGCCGCTGCGCTCATGCGCTCCTGCCGGGAGCCCGGAAACTGGTCATGTCACATCCTCGGGAATGGTCGGCGCTCGGGCCTCGCCGGGCCGCGGATGTTGCTTTCGAAGCGCGAGGCCTGTCAAGGCGAACGAACAGGCGCGGCCGCGCCGCGCAGCAGCCGCAGTCCGTTGGCGACCACCAGCAGGCTCGCGCCCATGTCCGCGAACACCGCCATCCACATGGTGGCGCCGCCGAACACCGCCAGCACGAAAAACACCGCCTTGATTCCCAGTGCCAGCGTGATGTTCTGCCACAGCACCGTGTGCGTGCGGCGCGACAGCCGGATCGTCTCCGCGATGCGGCCGAGATCGTCGTTCATGATCACCACGTCGGCGGCTTCCATGGCCGTATCGGTGCCGGCGGCGCCCATCGCGAAGCCGATGTCGGCCTGGGCCAGCGCCGGCGCGTCGTTGATGCCGTCGCCGGTCATGCCGGTCGGGCCGTAGCGCCGGCGCATGTCGTGGATGGCCGACAGCTTGTCTTGCGGCAGCAGCCCGCCGCGCGCATCCTCGATGCCGGCCTCGCGCCCGATCGCCCGGGCGGTCGCCGGGTTGTCGCCGGTCAGCATCACGGGGCTGACGCCCAGTTGGCGCAGCGCAGCGATGGCCTGCACCGAAC
Source organism: Variovorax sp. P4_D9 (assembly GCF_056401695.1). NCBI lineage: Bacteria > Pseudomonadati > Pseudomonadota > Betaproteobacteria > Burkholderiales > Comamonadaceae > Variovorax > Variovorax sp. P4_D9. The sequence goes on along the minus strand of NZ_JBFUIU010001053.1, from coordinate 1,446 downwards.
TCGCCCTGATCGTGTCGGCCACCGCGAACAGTGCCAGCACGCCGCCCGCGTCCGCCAGCAGGGTGACGGTGCGGCCTTGCGCCTCATGGGCCTCCAGTTCAGCTTCGAGAGCCGGGTCGGCCTGTTCGCGCTCGGCGATCAGGCGGTGATTGCCCAGCACCATCGGTCGGCCGTCGACGGCGCCTTCGACGCCGCGCCCCGGYAAGGCTTTGAACCCGTCGATCGCCATCGCGTCGCCTTCGATGCCCTGGGCGATCGCCGTCGACACGGGGTGGTCGGAGCGCAGCGCGAGGCTCCTGGCCCAGCGCCGGACCTGGGCCTCGTCGGCCCCGTGCCAGGCCTGGAAGGCCACCAGCCTCGGCTTGCCTTCGGTCAGGGTCCCGGTCTTGTCGAAGGCCACGGCCTTCAGCAGGCGAGCATGCTCGAGGTGCGAGCCGCCCTTGATCAGGATGCCGCGGCGCGCGGCCGCTGCCAGGCCGCTGACCACTGTGACCGGCGTTGAAATGACCAGCGCGCAAGGGCAGGCGATCACCAGCAGCACCAGCGCCTTGTAGATGGCGGCGAGCCAGGGCCAGGCCAGCAGCAGCGGCGGCAGCACGGCCACCGCCAGGGCGAGAGCGAACACGGTGGGCGTGTAGACCGCGGCGAAGCGATCGACGAAGCGCTGGGTCGGGGCGCGCGTGCCCTGGGCTTTCTCGACGGCATGGATGATGCGAGCCAGGGTCGAGTCGTCGGCGCCCGCCGTGACCCGGAATTCCAGCTCGCCGTTCTGGTTGATGGTGCCGGCGAAGACCGGGCTGCCGCGCTCCTTGTCGGCCGGGATGCTCTCGCCGGTGACGGGCGACTGGTCGATGCTGCTGTGGCCCCGGGTGACCACGCCGTCGAGCACCACGCGCTCGCCGGGTTTCACGCGCGCGATCGCGCCCAGCGGGATGTCGGTGGCCTTGGTTCGGCGCCAGCTGCCGTTCGGCTGCGCCACCTCGGCGACCTCGGGCGCCAGTTCGACCAGGCCCTTGATCGCGTTGCGCGCGCGGTCGACCGCGCGCGCCTCGATCAGTTCAGCGATGGCATAAAGAGCCATCACCATGGCCGCCTCGGGCCATTGGCCGATGACGAAGGCGCCGGTGACGGCGACCGACATCAGGGCGTTGATGTTGAGCTTGCCGTGGCGCAGGGCGCCGAGGCCCTTGGCGTAGGTTTCGAGCCCGGCCAGCCAGATCGCGACGGCCGCGACCGCCATCCCCGCGGCGGTCCAGGCGGCGGCGTCGGGGGCGAAGAAGGAAATCGCCTCGGCCAGCACGGCGAAGCCCAGCGCTGCCGCCAGCCGCAGGTAGCCGGTGCTTTTGGCGTGTTCGTGCAGGTCGCCAACCGCTGCCGCCTGCGCTGCCGCCAGAGGCTCGGGCGCGAAGCCGGCCGTGCGGATGGCGGCCAGCGCCTGCCGGACCG
>NZ_JBFUIU010001052.1:0-2640 GCF_056401695.1 Variovorax sp. P4_D9 | reverse complement strand
CGCCAGCTGCGTCCTGTGGGCGCTGGTCCTGGCCGGGCTCAGCGACCAGCCTCTGGCGCTGCAGGCCGCCACCTGGGCGGTCGGGGCCGTGGCACTCGCCGCGGTGCTGGGCGCCCCGCCCGAGCACGCCGGTGCGCCGGCGAGCCTGGTGGTGGCAGGCATCGGGCTGGCAGCCGTGGCCTTCATCGGCGGTTCGGCGCTGTTGTTCGAACTGGGCCTGTCGATCGCGGCCGCAATCGCCGGCTGCGCGCTGTGGCTTTGGCCCCGCGCCCGCATCGGCTTCGGCGCCTGCGGCGCGGTGGTGTCCGTCATCGCCTGGCTGACGCTGGCGCAGGGCGTAGCCCTGCTGACGCCGGTGCCGTCCGAGGTCATGCTGCTGCTGACCGGCGCCCTGCTGTCCGGGCCGATGGTGCGCTGGGTGTGGCGCGGACGTCATCCGGCAGCGGAGGCGCTGATCGTCGCGGTGGTGGCCGCGCTCTGGGTCGCTGCCGCGGTCGTGCTGGCACTGCACGGCGACGCCCAGGCACCGCGCGACACGCAGGACGACCCCTATTACACCCCTCGCTGGTAGGCCATCCTCCCAATCTCATGATGCCCTCCRCCTCCCCCCTTCCCGGCATTGATGCGCTGTGGCCCCTGTGCCTGGAGATCGCGGCGGGACGGCGGGGCTGCCAGTCGCCGCCTCTGGCAGGCTCCGGGGGACCGATCGGCTGGAGCGAGGCGCAGGGTTTCGCGCTGCAAGGCTTGTGGAACGACGAGGCCGTCGAGCTATTCGAATTGCTCAAGCCCCTGCTCGACCAGCCGCGCGCCGGAACGCCCTGGGCGATCGGCCAGCTCGGACAGAGCCTGGACGGCTGTGTCGCCACCCACGGTGGCGACTCCAACTACGTCAACGGACCCGAGATGCTGGTGCACCTGCACCGCCTGCGCGCCCTGTGCGACGCGGTCATCGTGGGCGCCGGCACCGCGGCCATCGACAACCCGCAGCTCACGACGCGGCGCGTGGCGGGCGCCCATCCGGTGCGCGTGCTGCTCGACCCCGGCCTGCGTCTGCCGGCCTCGCTGCGCGTCTTCACGGACCGGGCGGCGCCGACACTGCTGGCCTGCGACGCCAGCCGTGCGGCCGAGGCCGTGAGGCGCGTGGGCGTGGACCAGGTGCTCAGCGTGCCCGGCCTGGTGAACGAGGATGGAGAGCTCGCACTTCGCGCGCTGCAGGCGGCCCTCGCGCAGCGCGGCCTGCGCGTGCTGTTCGTCGAGGGCGGCGGCATCACGGTGTCGCGCTTCATCGCCCAAGGCTGCCTGGATCGGCTGCACCTGAGCATCGCACCGGTGATCATCGGTGCCGGGCGGCCGGGCCTGCAGTTGCCGCGCAGCGCAGCGATGCGCGACTGCATGCGGCCGCCCGGGCGCGTGTTCCGGATGGGAGCCGACGTGTTGTGGGACCTGGACTTGCGCTCGGCGCAGAGCGGATCAGGTCGATGAGATCACGGCTTTCTTGTCGACTCCACCTTCGCGCACTCACACCGAGGTCGGGACGGCCTGCCATCTTTACTTGCCGCTGCGATCTCGCGAAGGTCGATGCCTTGCGCTTTCAACTCCGCATGCGCCGACTCGGGCAGCAGCCGGTTGGCAAGCTCACGAGCATCTGCGGCGCCTTGAAGGTGCTCCGACTCCCGCCTTGCACGAACTTCTCCATCTTCAGCATTTCGTCACCTCGATTCTGTACGGGCAGTCTATCGACGGCACAGGGCCCGCCGCAGCCGCCGACGCAGAATCAGAAATTTCCCATCCACGATGGCAACGCGAGCAGGTCGAGGTGGCCGACGCACAGCCGGCTTCGGTCGATGTCGGCCAGTCGCCGCGCCAACCATGCAGCGACCAGCGCACCGGCGGCCGGGTCCTGCGCGGCCGCCGCGGCAGCCGTGCCTTCGAGCATCGCGCGCAGCATGGCCACGTCCCGCTGGCCCGCGCGGGCGTCGATCGTCCAGTCACTGCGGGCCCGCACGAGCTCGTATCCGATCGCGGCCAGCCGGCTGGCAGCGAAGTCGGCCGCGGTGCTGCCGAGCGCGGCACCGAAGCCCTTGTCTCGCCGTTGATCCGCGGCGAACAGCCGATCGACCGCCTGGTCGCCCTCGCAGGCCGGCTCCCACGCCACCCGCCCGTCGACACTGAGGGCGAACAGTGCCGCCGCGCCGGCCGTCCCGATCTTCTGCAGCAGGGCTTCGAGCCACGACGCGGACACCAGGTCGAGCAACGCCGACGCGGTGACCAGCGAGGCCGGCGCGAACGGCACGGCATCGAGCGACGACGCCAGATCGACGCATTGCGTCCGGAGCTCGGCGGTCCAGTCCGGGCCGTCGATGCGCAAGCCCTCCGGATCGGCCCGCAGTACCAGGCCATGCGCCTGGGCCCAGGCGGCGCAGGCCGCGGGCAGCGCGGCCAGCAGCAGCGGATCGTGGTCGGCCAGCAGCCAGCGCTGCGCGCCGCCGAGCCGGGGTGACAGCGCGCGCAGATTGGCACCGGTGCCGCAGGCCAGATCGAGCACCGCCAGCGTGGGTTGGCCAGCGCGCAGGCGAAGCGCCAGCGCGCGCAGATCCAGCGCGTCCGCCGCCTCGCCGCGGGCCGCCAGATCGAAAGGCT
>NZ_JBFUIU010001051.1:0-2640 GCF_056401695.1 Variovorax sp. P4_D9 | reverse complement strand
GAGGTAGTCCGGGCCGCGCGGGCCGCCGCCTTGCGCGGCCCCGGTAGCGACTGGTTGCGCCGACAGCGGCAGCAGCTGTTGGATCACCGGCTCCTGCCTGATCGTGTTGACGAAGCGCGTGTAGCACAGGTGCACGGCCGACAGCCTGCCCGCGGCATACGCGTCGAGCATCAGCTTGGTCGGACCGATCAGCTTCTCGAGCATCGGCTTGTCGCCCAGCTGGGTCGCGTGCGACAGGACCCTGGCGCCGATGCGGTTCAGGAACCCCAGGCCCTTGTTGCCGATCGCGACCACCTCGCACTTGCGGCCCGAGGCGTCGACCTCCCCGAACCTCGCAGTCACGGCGCGCAACAGATTCGTGTTCATGCCGCCGCACAAGCCCTTGTCAGTGGTCACGACCACGAAGCCGACGCTTTCGGCGGACTCGTTCTTCGCCATCAGCGGATGCACGTGCCCCGTCGTGGCCGCGGCGAGCCTTGCCACCAGGTCGCGGATCTTCTCGGCATACGGGCGCGCCGCGTGCATGCATTCCTGCGACTTGCGCATCTTCGACGCGGCCACCATTTCCATGGCCTTGGTGATCTTCCTGGTGTTCTCCACCGACTTGATCTTGCTGCGAATTTCCTTGCCGGCCGCCATGACGTTGTTCCTTGCGCCTCAGGCGAACGACTTCTTGAACGCAGCAATCGCGTTGTTGAGCTCGGCCTCGACCTCCTGGTCCATCGCCTTGCCGTCCTCGAGCTTGCCCAGCAACGCCGCATGGCCGGACTTCAACTGCTGGTGCAGTCCGCGCTCGAACGCGAGCACCTTCTTCACGTCGATGTCGTCGAGGAAGCCCTTGTTGGCGGCGAAGATCGAGGCGGCCACCAGGCTGCTGGGCAGCGGCGAGTACTGAGGCTGCTTCAGCAGTTCGGTTACGCGCGCGCCGCGGTCGAGCTGTTTGCGCGTGGCGGCATCGAGATCGGACGCGAATTGTGCGAACGCAGCCAACTCGCGGTACTGCGCCAGGTCGGTCCGGATGCCTCCGGACAGGGCCTTGATCAGCTTGGTCTGCGCGGCACCGCCGACGCGCGACACCGAGATGCCGGCGTTGATCGCGGGCCGGATGCCGGCGTTGAACAGACTGGTCTCGAGGAAAATCTGGCCGTCGGTGATCGAGATCACGTTCGTAGGCACGAAGGCCGACACGTCGCCGGCCTGCGTCTCGATGATCGGCAGCGCGGTCAGCGAGCCGGTCTTGCCCTTCACCGCGCCCTTGGTGAACTTCTCGACGTAGTCGGCGTTGACACGCGCGGCGCGCTCGAGCAGTCGGCTGTGCAGATAGAACACGTCGCCGGGGAAAGCTTCGCGGCCCGGAGGACGACGCAGTAGCAGCGAGACCTGACGGTAGGCCACGGCCTGTTTGGACAGGTCGTCATAGACGATCAGCGCGTCCTGGCCGCGATCGCGGAAGTATTCGCCCATCGTGCAGCCCGAGTAGGCCGACACGTATTGGAGCGCGGCTGGCTCGGACGCGGAAGCGGCAACGACGATGGTGTAGTCCATCGCGCCGTGCTGCTCGAGCGAGCGCACCACGTTCTTGATCGACGAGGCCTTCTGTCCGATGGCGACGTACACGCAGGTCATATTTCGACCCTTCTGGCTGATGATCGTGTCGATCGCCACAGCGGTCTTGCCGGTCTGGCGGTCGCCGATGATCAGTTCGCGTTGCCCGCGGCCGATCGGCACCATGGAGTCGATCGACTTCAGGCCCGTCTGCACCGGCTGGCTTACCGACTGGCGCGCGATCACACCGGGGGCCACCTTCTCGATCACGTCGGTCATCTTGGCGTTGACCGGGCCCTTGCCGTCGATCGGCTGGCCCAGCGCGTTCACCACCCGGCCAATCAGTTCGGGGCCGACGGGCACTTCCAGAATGCGGCCCGTGCACTTGACGGTGTCGCCTTCGGAGATGTGCTCATACTCGCCCAGGATCACCGAACCGACCGAGTCGCGCTCAAGGTTGAGCGCAAGGCCGTAGGTCGGCTCGCCGTCCCTGGCCGCGGGGAACTCGAGCATTTCGCCGGCCATCACGTCGGACAGGCCGTGGATGCGGCAGATGCCATCGGTCACCGACACCACTGTGCCCTGGTTGCGGATGTCCTCGGCGACACCGAGGCCATCGATTCGAATCTTGATCAGTTCAGAAATTTCTGCGGGATTCAGTTGCATGACTCATCTCCTTGCGGCTTCACGCGGTGAGCGCGACTTTCATCTGTTGCAGGCGGCCATTGACCGAGGCATCGAGCACCTGGTCACCGACCACCACGCGGATGCCTCCGATCAACTCAGGGTCGACCTCGACACTCGCATTGAGCTTGCGGCCAAAGCGCTTCTCAAGTGACGCGACCATGTCGGCCAGCATGGCCGCGTCGATCGGGAAGGCGCTGATCACCTTCGCATCCGACACCCCCGATTGCGCATTGACCATCGCTCGGAACTGCGCGGCCATCTCCGGCAGCACGGCCAGGCGGCCGTTGTCAATCACCGCGCGCAGCAGGTTTTGTACGGGATCGGACAGCTTCGTTTCGACGACATCAAGGAATACGCCGAAGACCTGCCCGGGCGAAACCTCGGGGTTGTCGGCCAGCTCGAGCAACT
>NZ_JBFUIU010001050.1:0-2643 GCF_056401695.1 Variovorax sp. P4_D9 | reverse complement strand
CGCTGCGCCTCACCCCGGCGCGCTGGGCGAAGTTGCGGCGGCTAGGGATGGCGTGGCTGCACAAGGCGATCGACAAGGCCAAGGAGCCGAAGGCATGAGCGACGTAACGAAGATTCTTCGCGCTGCTTCGTTCGCAGCGTTTAAGCACCGCAATCAGCGACGCAAGGATGCTCACGCGTCGCCCTACATCAATCATCCCTTGGAGCTGGCGCGTGTCCTGTCGGAGGAAGGCGGCATCACCGATGCCGCGACGATCTGCGCCGCGCTGCTCCATGACACCGTCGAGGACACTGATACGACCGATGCCGAGCTGCAGCAGGAGTTCGGCGCCGAGGTGGCGGCGATCGTGCTCGAAGTAACCGACGACAAGGTGCTGCACAAGGCCGAACGCAAGCGACTGCAGATCGAGCACGCGGCGCACGCGAGCGAAAAGGCGAAGCTGGTGAAGTTGGCCGACAAGATCTGCAATCTGCGCGACATGGACACGAGCCCGCCTGCTGACTGGCCCGACCAACGCCGGCGCGAATACTTCGATTGGGCGAAGGAAGTGATCGACCAGGTGCGTGGCGTGTCACCGAAGCTGGAAGCAATCTTCGACGAGGCATACAGCGCGAGGAYCTGACAACCGCCAAGCCCCGCGGCGGTCAATGCGGGGCAGAAAAGGCGACGGCCAGAGAGGTGCGAACTCTCCAGCCGTCTACCACAACGTGCATCGAGAGCGATTCAAATGGTGGGGTGTGCGGACGTGTCACTTTCCATTGCCCTCAAGAGCAACCCATCTGCATTTGCCGGTGGCCAGTGAGCGCGGGCGAACGCCGCCAGTGCGGCCGCCCGCACGGCCCGACGAGGGCCACGGGCCTCACTCGGGCTTGAAGTCGATCGACTTGAGCGCCTCGCCCACGCGCTGGTAGTCGGCGCTCAGCGACTTGCTCAGCTCCTCGGGCGTGCGCGACGGCACGGCCTCGAGGCCCAGCTCCAGAAGGCGCGTGCGCACCGCCGGCTGCGCCAGCACCCTCAGCACGGCCTCGCGGATGCTGTTCTGCACCGCGGCGGGCACGTCGGGCTTGACCCACAGGCCCATCCACGCCACGGTCTCCAGCTGCGGGTAGCCGAGCTCCGCGAAGGTGGGCACGTCGGGCAGCAGGGCCGAGCGCTTGGGCGTGCTCACCGCGAAAGCCTTGACCTTGCCCGACTTGATCATCGGCAGCGAAGTCGCCATGCCGTCGAACATGAGCTGCACGTGGCCGCCCATCACGTCGGTCAGCGCCGGCGTGGATCCCTTGTAGCCGACATGGGTCATGTTGATGCCGGCGGCCTTGTTTAGCTGCAGGCCGATCACGTGCGAGACCGTGCCCGGCGTGTAGGAGGCATAGCTGACCTTGCCGGGGTTGCTCTTGACCCAGCTCATCAGCTCGCCGAAGTTCTTCGCCGGCACCCCGGGTCCACCCACCATCACCAGGCCGCCGCGGCCGAGCTCGACCAGGGGCTTGATCTCCTTGGACATGTCGTTGCGCATCTTGACGATGTGCGGGATCTCACTGACCAGCGAATTGACGCCCACCAGCACCGTGTAGCCGTCATGCGGGGCCTGCGACAGGTCGTTCACCGCGAGCACGCCGCCGGCGCCGGGCTTCGGGTCCACCACCACCGGCTGGCTGCTCTCCTTCGCGAGCCCATCGGCCACCAGGCGCGCGATGATGTCCGCCGATGCACCCGCAGGGCCGGCCGCGACGATGCGCACCGTCTTGTCGGGCCACTTCGCGGCCGGAGCCGCGTTCTGAGCCTGCGCCAGGCCGGCGAGGCCGAGCAGCGAGAGCAGAGAAGCCTGGGCGATGCGCCGCCTTGTCAGATTCGTTTTCATGTTCGACTTCCTATGTATTCATATCATTTGCACCATCGCCCTTTGCGCATCCACTGCGCATGAAGCCGAGGCCTGACTTTCGGGGAGCACCGGGGAACCGGCTTTGCCGGGCCGCCGGTGTTGCCCCCGGAGAATTGGGATCGGAGCGCCATGGAGCCCCCTCCTTGCGGGAGGGTGCCCCCACTTGATGGTGGTTCTCGCCGCCCTGCATGGCCAGTGAGCGCCGACTCATGGCCGCGCCTCCACTCGGGGCCGTTGAGCAGCGGACATTCGCGATTGGCGTTCGAACCGGATGGCATCCACTGACCCCACCGTTTGAATCGCTCTCCACCCCGTCTTACAGCAAATTCGACAAAGCCGGCAGCCTGAGGGGCCCCGCGGAAAGCCCCTACCGGCTTGTCCAATGTGGGCTGTGCTCTCGGTGAAAAGGCATATACTGACGTCGTCGTCCGAAGGCCAAGCGGAAGGCGCGAAAGGAACGCCGAAAGGGGAACCCGGTAGTGCAAACTGAGGAAGCTGGAGGATGACAGGCAGCCCGCCTCCGGATTATTCCGCTGGCGGGTTGTTCGTTTGTGCTGCGGTGAATCGGGCCAGCGCACTTCTCGCACAACTTCCGGGGAACGTTCCGATTCAATGTCGGGAAGTATTCGGACGTGCCGGTCAAGGGTTGATCGTCCTATTTCGTGCGGATTGATACGGTCCCGAGACGTTTTCCTTCGGTTTTCAACAACTCAAGTGCAGCGGCTTTCGCGCAGCCGTGCCGATAAGTGATTGTCGTGCGT
>NZ_JBFUIU010001049.1:0-2644 GCF_056401695.1 Variovorax sp. P4_D9 | reverse complement strand
TCCACGATGTCTACCACGAGCAGGAGATCATCAAGGCCGGCGTCATTCCGTCCGAGCAGATCCTGAACAACGCCCAGTACCGCCCCGAGATGGTCGGCGTCAAGGTGCCCAACGACATCTACTCGCACATCTCGGGCATCGACATCGTGCGGGCCCCCGACGCGCAGGGCAACGGCGAGTACTACGTGCTCGAGGACAACCTGCGGGTGCCCAGCGGCGTCAGCTACATGCTCGAGAACCGCAAGATGATGATGCGGCTCTTCCCCGAACTGTTCAGCCAGAACCGGATCGCGCCGGTCGCCCACTATCCCGACCTGCTGCTCGAAACCCTGCGCGCCTCGGCGCCGCCGGCGACGGCCGAGCCGACCGTGGTGGTGCTGACGCCCGGCATGTACAACAGCGCCTACTTCGAGCACGCCTTCCTGGCCCAGCAGATGGGCGTCGAGCTGGTCGAGGGCCAGGATCTGTTCGTCAAGGACGACTTCGTCTACATGCGCACCACGCGCGGACCTCGCCGGGTCGACGTCATCTACCGCCGGGTCGACGACGACTTCCTCGACCCCGAGGTGTTCCGTCCGACCTCGACGCTGGGCACCGCGGGCCTGATGCGGGCCTATCGCGAAGGCAACGTCGTGATCTGCAACGCGGTCGGCACCGGCGTCGCCGACGACAAGTCGATCTACCCGTACGTGCCGAAGATGATCGAGTTCTACCTCGGCGAACAGCCGATCCTCAAGAACGTGCCGACCTACATGTGCCGCAACAAGGACGAGCTGGCCTACACGCTCGACAACATGAAGGACCTGGTCGTGAAGGAGGTGCATGGTGCCGGCGGCTACGGCATGCTGATCGGCCCGGCCGCGACCCAGGCCGAGATCGAGGACTTCAAGAAGGCCGTGCTGGCCAAGCCGGACGGCTACATCGCGCAGCCGACCTTGAGCCTGTCGACTTCGCCGACCTTCGTCGACGCCGGCATCGCGCCGCGCCACATCGACCTGCGGCCTTTCGTGCTGTCGGGAAAGGAAGTGCAGATGGTGCCCGGCGGCCTCACGCGCGTGGCGCTCAAGGAGGGTTCGCTGGTGGTCAATTCGTCGCAGGGCGGCGGCACCAAGGACACCTGGATCCTCGAGGCCGACCGCAGCGCCAAGCCGCGCGCGCCGGCGCAGTCGCAAAGCCAGTCCTGATCAGAGAGCACACGGAAGCACACCTATGATGTTGTCACGGACCGCCGATCACCTCTACTGGATGTCGCGCTACACCGAGCGGGCCGAGAACACCGCGCGCATGCTCGACGTCAACTACCAGACCTCCATGCTGCCGCAGTCGGCCGAGGTCGCCCAATACGGCTGGCAGGGCCTGCTGTCGATCAGCGAGTTGCTGCCGCTCTACAACGAGAAGCACGACGGCTTCAAGCCCAACGAGGTGATGGAGTTCATGGTCAAAGACGAGTCGAACCCGTCGTCGATCCTGTCCTGTCTGCGGGCCGCGCGCGAGAACGCGCGGGCGGTGCGCGGCTCGCTGCCGACCGAGGCCTGGGAGACCCAGAACACCACTTGGCTCGAAGTGAACCGGATGCTGCGCGCCGGTGATTTCGAGCGCGACCCGGGCCAGTTCTTCGAGTGGGTCAAGTTCCGCTCGCACCTGTCGCGCGGCGTGACGCTGGGCACGATGCTGCAGGACGAGGCCTTCTATTTCTCGCGCCTGGGCACCTTCCTCGAACGCGCCGACAACACGGCGCGCCTGGTCGACGTCAAGTTCCATGCGCTCAACAGCGAGTTCTTCGGCACCGCCACCGAAGAGGATCAGGAGTACGACTTCTATCACTGGAGCGCGATCCTGCGCAGCGTCTCGGCCTTCGAGGTCTACCGCAAGGTGTATCGCGACGTCATCAAGCCCGAGCGCGTGGCCGAGCTGCTGATCCTGCGCGCCGACATGCCGCGCTCGCTGCACGCGAGCCTGCGCGAGGTGGTCGGCAACCTCGACATGGTCAAGAACGAGCAGAGCGCCGAAACGCAACGCCGCGCCGGCAAGCTGCTGGCCGACCTGCAGTACGCGCGGGTCGACGAGATCCTCGCGACCGGGCTGCACGCCTATCTGACGCAGTTCCTCGATCGGGTGAACGAGCTCGGGTGGCGGATCAGCCAGGACTTCCTGGTGCCTGGGCACTGAGGGTTGTCAGTTTCCCAGCTTGGCTGCTGGCGCCGCTGCGGGCGCCAGGCAGCTGATCCAGCAATTCCGGGAGTGCCGTGCCAATTGCACAGTGTCCCAGACGATCTAGTATCCCGAGTTAGAAATTCGTTGAACTAATTTGGTCTGCCTGTGTCCGTCGTGTAGTGTGTCGACACGACGAGGTGGCAATGAGAGGCAGACCCAAGAGCGAACTGGTGCTCAGCGATGCAGAGCGCGAACAACTCACGGCATTGACGCTGCGGCGCAAGACCGCGCAGGCCATGGCGTTGCGAGCGCGCATCGTGTTGGGCTGTGCCGATGGCATGGAGAACAAGGCCGTTGCCGTTCGCCAGCGAGTGACGCCACAAACGGTTTCCAAGTGGCGCGCGCGCTTCGTCGAACACCGCATGGAGGGCTTGCTTGACGCGCCTCGCCCGGGCGCCCCGCGCAGCATCGACGATGCACGTGTCGATGC
>NZ_JBFUIU010001048.1:0-2649 GCF_056401695.1 Variovorax sp. P4_D9 | reverse complement strand
CACCATGTACAACCTCGCGGAGCGCTCGGACGAGTTCAAGCCGGTGTTCAACGCCGCGCAGGGCTTCGTCGACGACGTCGCCTACTACGCCACGGACGCGGCCGACCTGGCGCCCAAGCTGCTGCCCAAGCTGGAACACTGGAAGGACATCACCAAGTCTCCGGTCAGCGCGGCTGACAACAAGGCCGTCGCCAAGCCGATCTTCGAGGGCACGCTGCTGTGGCTTCGCGATTCCAGCGGCAAGCCCGTCAAGGTGACAGCGCTCGAAGAAGAGGCAGCGAAGATGACGACCGACGAGAAGGCCCAGCGCATGCTCGCGGTCGGCAAGATCCAGTCGGGCATGCTCAAGGCGTGGCAGGCCATGCCGCTTGACAGCTACACCAAGGCGGTTGAAACCCGCTACGGGTCGCAGATGCTCGCGGCCGGCATCGTCTGGACGGACGCCGAGCTCAAGAGCATGTTCAACCTCGCGGACGCGCAGATCGATCTCTACAAGGAGTTCCGCGAGGCCACTGACCGCAGCCTCGACACCATGGCGCGCGCCGACATGCTGCGCTTCGGTGGCGAGGACGTGAAGGGCCTGCGCGAGGCGGTCATGGACGCAAAGGACGTGCAGGACGCGGCCGAGATGCTGCGCGACTACCTCATCGGTCTCGCGAACGAGGAACCAGACCGCGCCGCCCATCTGCTGAGCACCGCCAACGGCATGATCGAGCGCGCCGACAAGGTTGAGAACCTTCAGGACAAGGGCTACGCGCCGCTGTCGCGCTTCGGCAAATACACGGTCGACGTCGTCGTCGATGGCGAGCGGCAGTACTTCAGCCTGTTCGAGACGCCGGCCGATGCCAACAAGATGGCGGCGCGCATGAAGCAGGAGTTCGGCGAGAAAAACGTCACGCAGGGCACGCTCTCGGATGAGGCCTTCAAGATGCTTGCCGGCATCACGCCCGAATCGCTGGAGCTGTTCGGCAGCATGCTCGGCCTGGACAACACCGGCGACTCGGCGCAGGACCAAGCGTTTCAGGAGTACCTGCGGCTGACCAAGTCGAACCGCTCCGCCATGAAGCGCCTGATTCACCGCCAGGGCATCGCCGGCTTCAGCGAGGACGTGGGCCGGGTGCTCGCTGCATTCGTCTACAGCAACTCCCGCCAGACGGCCGCCGGCCTGCACCTGGGCGACCTGGGCGAGGCGATCACCCTGATCCCGAAGGAGCAGGGCGAGCTCAAGGACGCCTCAATGCGCTTGGCGGACTACGTCAAGAACCCGCAGGAGGAGGGCCAAGCGGTGCGCGGCCTGCTTTTCGCCCAGTACCTGGGCGGCTCGATCGCTTCGGCCTTCGTGAACATGACGCAGCCGATCGCCGTCACCTTCCCGTGGTTGAGTCAGTTTGGCGGCGCCCGCCAGTCGGCCGCGCAGCTCGGGCGGGCCGCGAAGGATCTGGCCAGCCGCGCCACCTTCGAGGACGACCTCGCGAAGGCACTCAAGCACGCCGAAGACGAGGGCACGGTCAGCCCGCAGGAAGTGCACCAGCTGATGGCGCAGGCTCGCGGCGCCGGCTCGCTGCAATCGGGCGACGGCACGCGCTACGGCGATGCAAGGGCGGCCGGGCGCAATGCGATGTCGCGCCTCGCGCTGGGCTGGGGCAAGGTGTTCGGCATGGCCGAGCAAGTGAACCGCCGCGTGACCTTCATCGCGGCCTACCGGATTGCCAAGGCGCAGAAGATGGCCGACCCGGCGGGCTTCGCCAAGAAGGCTGTCACCGAAACGCAGTTCCTCTACAGCAAGGCGAACAAGATGCGCTTTGCGCGCGGCGACGTGGGCGGCACGCTTCTCACCTTCAAGACGTATAGCGTGGCCTACCTCGAGCTGCTGCACCGGATGTGGACGCAGGGCGGCAAGGAAGGCAAGCACGCCGTGATGCTCGCGCTGGCCGTCATGCTGCTGATGAGCGGCGCCGGTGGGTTGCCGTTCTCCGACGACCTCGACGACCTGGCCGATGGCCTGGGCCAGCTTATGGGCTACAACCTGAACAGCAAGAAGGCCAAGCAGGAATTCCTCGAAGGCCTGTTCGGGCCGGCCATGGCGGGCTTCATCGAGCGCGGCATCACCGGGCTGCCAGGTGCGCCGCTGGACGTGTCGGGCCGGCTTGGCATGGGCAACCTGATCCCGGGCACCGGCTTGTTGACGGAGAAGACCAGCCATGCGCGTGACGTGCTCGAGATCGCCGGCCCGGCCGGTGACTTCGCCGGGCGGATCTTCAGCGGCAGCCGCAACATCCTGAGTGGCGAGTGGGGCGCGGGCTTCATGGAGATGATGCCTAAGGCCGTGCAGAACGCGGCCAAGGGCATCGACATGGCCACCACCGGCATGTACCGCGATGCCAAGGGCTACAAGGTGCTGGAGACGAGCCAGCTCGAGGCAGCGCTGAAGGCGATCGGCTTCCAGCCGGCCAACGTCTCCAAGATTCAGGAGTCCAATGCGGACGCCCAACAGGCGAAGGACTTCTACAGCCTGAAGGCGCAGGAGATCCGGGCCCAGTGGGCGCGCGGCATCTTCGAGCAGGACCAGGGCATGGTGGCCGACGCGCGCGCGGCGATCGCGGACTGGAACCGGAAGAACCCGGACCAGCCTATGCGCATCGACATGCC
>NZ_JBFUIU010001047.1:0-2649 GCF_056401695.1 Variovorax sp. P4_D9 | reverse complement strand
GCTGTGCGCCGCATGGAGACCCACATGTCCTGGGTCCTGATCGGCGAGCGGCAAGTGCTGAAACTGAAGAAGGCGGTGCGCTATCCCTTCCTGGACTTTTCCTCGGTCGAGGCGCGTGAACGCAATGCCCGGTAGGAGATGCGACTCAACCGGCGGTTGGCGCCGCAGGTCTATCTCGGCCTGCTCGCCCTGCGGATGGACGGTGGCCTGCTTCGCGCATTCCGCGCCCAGCGCGCAGCAGCGCTGGGGTCCAGTGTCTCGGGCCGGTTGGTGGCGGCGAGCAGCACGACGCCCACGCTCGGATCGAAGCCGTCGAGCTCCACCAGCAGCTGATTGAGCGTCTGCTCGCGCTCGTCCTGCCCACCCGCCATCGGGAAGGCCGTACGGGCCCTGCCGAGCGCATCCAACTCGTCGATGAAGATGATGGCGGGCGCGTTCGCGCGGGCCTGCTCGAAGAGGTCGCGCACCCGTGCCGCACCGACGCCGACGAACATCTCGATGAACTCCGAACCGCTGATCGAGAAGAAGGCCACGCCGGCCTCGCCAGCCACCGCACGCACCAACAGCGTCTTGCCGGTGCCGGTAGGACCCATCAGCAACACTTCCTTGGGAACGCGCGCGCCTAACCGTCCGTGTTCCCTTGGATTCTTGAGGAAGTCGATGATCTCCTGCAGTTCGGACTTCGCCTCGTCGACACCGGCGACGTCGTCGAAGCGAACGCCGGTGGTCTTCTCCATGTAGATCTTCGCCTTGCTCTTCCCGATGCCCAGCAGCCCGCCACCGCCCCCACGCCGAAGAACAAAGCTCCACAGGCCAAAGATCAACAGGGCGGGAAGAACCCAGGAGAGAAGGCCCTGCAGCCAGTTCGAGCTGCGCACCCGCTGGTAAGGAACGCCAAAGGCCGCGAGACGCTCGGCCATCTGCGGCTCCACGATGGTCGCCATCACGATCTGCTTGCCGCCGCTCTCGGGAACCCTCAGGCGCCCGGTGATGATCGAATCGCCGACCGTGACCTCTGCGATTTCTCCTTTCCTCAAGTGGGCCTCGAAAGCGCTGTAGGGAACCATTTCGATGCTGCGAGCCTGGTCCCAATAGTCCCACGCAATCACGATCAACGCGATCGCGACAATCACCGCTCCCAGGTTGAGCTGTGCCCACTTCTCCATACGGCGATCAGGGACTCGGTCCCCGTCGGCGCCAAGACCATGGGCGGAGCAGAGGGCGACTTGAATCCGTAGAAGCGATCGTTGAGGTGCTGTGTGACAGCAACGATGTCTTCCTGGCTCCAATTCAACGATCCTGCGGCTTGCCAGCGCACCACTTGCGCCTGGAGGCTGTTCCAGTCCGTGGCAAGTCTCCGGTCTCGCCAGTGCACTTGCGTCGTATGACAGGCAATACAGTGCGTTGCGTACAAGAGCTCTCCGCGCGACTGAGCACCGGCCGATGGGCCCCACCACCAGAACGCATGCTGCCAGGGTTGAGTAGTCATGGGGTTCTTCTCATTCACGTCGCCGCATCCGAAAAAGCGGGCTGACGACAACGAAAGGAAAGCATCGCGCAGCGACAAGGCCGACACCTTGATACAGCGCAATGACAGATGATGTCTACGTCAATCGAGAGCGCTCGGAGTTTCGCTTGCGCACGATCAAACCTCGGCCGAGCCGGCGGATTTAGCGTTCCCCACACGTCCAATCAATTTCCAGCGTGCGAATCCATGAGCCAACTGATCTCATCCCTGATGCAACCAACCGTCCTGAGCGTAGGCATGGACGACACAGTAGCGCAGGTCGAAGCATTGCTCGTCAGCAATCACCTGAGCTGGATCCCCGTCCTCGAGCCCTCGAGGGGCGAAGCCGTCGGCGTCATCAGCGCCACGGACATCGTCAGCTTCCATGCACAGGCGCGTGACGCCGCCGCCACGCGTGCATGGCAGATGTGTACATACAAGCCGATCGTGGTGGATATCGAAACGCCGATTGCCCTGGTGGCGGCGCTGATGGTGGAACGGGGGGTCCATCACGTGGTCGTCACGGGCCGCGATGAAATCGCGGGTGTCGTGTCGTCGCTGGACTTCGTTCGGACTTTTCTTCCGGAACGCGCCGGTCCGAAGAGTCGCCCGTGAACACCCTGGGATACTCTTTTTCCCGCGTTCAGGGGCAAAGAAAGGCGCTCTATGACTTCGAGTCGGACCGGTTGTGTCCTTCACTTCGCACCAGAAGGACCGGCACGGTGCAGCGTGCCAGGACCTTGGCCGCCACCGAGCCGAGCAGCAGGTTCTTCAAGGCACCTTCGCCATGCGAGCCCATGATCAGAAGATCGAACTTCCCCGCCTCGGCATAAGACGCGATCTCGGCCGCCGGATCACCCACGTCGATGGCTGATGGTCGAACTCGCGTGGAGTTGGCTCCGCTTCCAGCCGGCCAGCCAGTTGAGCCAGTGGTTCAATCAGCGCTTTGCCGTCGCCGGCAAGCGCATGCGACGGATCGGCATTGTGATGGTGGCTTCATAAAGCACTCCTCACAATTGAGAGTTGGGATGTTAGGCGTCAGGCAGCGTCTCGCGATGGTTCTTCAAGTGACCTGAGGTGCGTATGCGATCACGGAGTTGCTGCTCCTGTTCGTATGCGATCACGGAGTTGCTGCTCCTGTT
>NZ_JBFUIU010001046.1:0-2650 GCF_056401695.1 Variovorax sp. P4_D9 | reverse complement strand
ATCTTGAGAGAACGGCTGCCGAACAACGCCTCCAGGGCCTCGCGCGATTGGCCAGCGCGCTCTGCTGCTTCGTACTCCGCTGTGAAGTCGTTGCGAACCGCCCGTATTGGCAGGCCACGCCAGCCAACCAGGGTGGTGTCGCCGACACCGGCCGAGAGGACCTTTTGCTTGTAGGCAGAATGCAGCGTTGCTTCGGGTGTCAGCAGGAAGCGTGTGCCCATCTGCACTGCGTCCGCGCCGAGGCACAGCATGGCCGCCACGCCTGCGCCGTCGACCACACCGCCGCCTGCGACGATGGGAATGCTGACCGACTTCGCGATCAGGCGCACGAGCACCAGCGTGCTGGTCCCGCTCGGCGGCGGGTGGCCGCCCGCCTCACCGCCGACAACGATCAACCCATCCACGCCCGCCGCCTCCGCTTTGCGGGCGTGATCCGGATGGGCCACCACGTGCAGCCATTTCACGCCGGCTTCCTTGAAGCGGCCGATGTGCTCGCGCGGGCTTCCCTGGGAGGCGATGATGACCGGGGCACCTTCCTCCAGAACGATGGCCAAGTGCTCCGCGGATCGCTTGTTGTACAGCGCGACATTCACCGCGAAGGGTGCGTCGGTGATTTCACGCAGCTCGCGGATAGCGCGGCGCAGATCGTCCGGCCGCATCGGCCCGGCGGCGATGACGCCCAGCCCGCCGGCCTTGGACACGGTGGCTGCCAGCAGCGAACTGGAGGAGGCCCAGCTCATTCCCGCCTGGACGATGGGGTAGCGGATGCCAAGCAGTTCCGTGATTCTGGTCTTGATGCTCATGTCGTGGATTCCTTTGGAGGTGTGTGTCACTCGGCAGTGATGCCCGCCGCTTTGATGACCGGACCCCAGCGCTCCTGCTCGGACTTGAGCAGTGCCCGGTAAGCGTCAGGGGTGCCTGGCTGAGCGATGCCACCCTGCTCGGCAAACTTCGAGGCCACTTCGGCGGATCGCATCGCATCGGTGGCAGCTTCGACGAGCTTCCTGGCGACGTCGGCGGGGAGTTTCGGAGGCGCGACCAGGCCGTAGGCGCCGTCGGCGAGAACCTTGGGCAGCCCTGCCTCGGTCGCGGTGGGGATGTCGGGAAGGCCAGGCAGGCGCTTGGTGTCCGTCAGCATCAACCCGCGCAGCTTGCCTGCCTTCACGAGATGGGCCACCGCGGGCACCTCGGCGATGAACATTTCCACCTGCTTGCCCATGAGGTCCTGCACAGCGGGCGCCGCGCCCTTGTACGGCACGTGGTTTAGGCGAATGCCAGCCTCGTGCTGGAACAGCGCCCCGACGACGTGAGTGCTGCTGCCGACGCCCGCCGACGCGATGCTCAACTTGCCCGGTTCGCGCTTGGCGGCTTGCACCAGGTCGGCCACCGTCTTGAATGGGGAATCGGGCGGAACGACCAGCAGATTAGGCGTCCGCACCATGGTGCTCAAATGCGTCACGCCTGTGAGCGGATCAAAAGGCATCTTGGCGATGAATGGGGCATAGATCATGGTCCCCGTCCCTGCCATGCCCAGCGTATAGCCGTCGGCTGGTGCGCGGGCGACTGCCGAAATGCCGATCAGACCGCCCGCGCCTGGCTTGTTGTCGACCACGACAGGCTGGCCAAGCCTTGCGCCCATGGCCCGGGCGAGGGTGCGCGCCATTGCATCCGCGGGGCCGCCCGCGGCGAACGGCACCACAAGCGTGATYGGCTTCTCAGGAAATGCGGCCTGGGCCAAGCCCATGCACAGCAAGGCCGCCAACCAGATTCCGTTCTTGAACCATGTGATCAATCTCGTCTCCTTCAATTGCGCGGCGGCGCCGTGCTATGGTGGACACTGTAATCTAGTTGGTTGTTGTTGTCCACTAGTATTGACGATTTGTATGAGAGTTCCCGCGTCCGGCCATCTATGCAAGGGGATGCACCGGATCGCTGGTAGTGCAGCGAAATCTCTGTATGTGCGTTCGCGCTCAGCTGCCGCAGGCGCTGGGTCAGGCCCCAATGGCGCGCAGGTGCGCTACGGCTTCGGAACTTGTCATTTGCCTGCGTTGGCGAGACAAGGCGCTCTTGAGAAACGGCACGAATGGTCCGAATCCGCACGCCCAAATGGCATCAGACCGCAGCGATTGGTCGCTGGGTCGAGCTGGATTCAACCGCCTACCCGAGTACACCGTCATCGGCACTTCAGATCCCCATGCCCTCTGAACAAGAGAGGCTGCTGGCAATTCCTCATCTGAATGGCCGCTTGCAACTAGACCTGACGTTCGACTCAGCAGATCAAACAGCCGCTCATGGCCGGGAGCGTGATTCCAAAGCCGCTCCAGGAAGCTGCCCTTCGGTGTCTGCGCTAAAGGGCCACGCGTGGCAATAAGGCGCGCTGGCCGGTGAGCCCCGCATCGAAAAGCATCCGGCCAGGGTCCAGGCCCCGGCGCGGGCGATCTCGCTGGAGTTGGTGAGGCTCGCAGCGCGCACCAGTGACGATATCGGAACTCTCGGTGGAAATTGGCACCAAAGGATAAGTGGCTGTCACGTATTGACAAGCCGGGGATTGCCGGCGCAACCACACTCCAAGGATCAACGGCCCATTCGACAAACGGAGACAATCTTCATGAACCAAGGACTCGAAACGGCGCCCGCAGTGGTCCGCGCG
>NZ_JBFUIU010001045.1:0-2650 GCF_056401695.1 Variovorax sp. P4_D9 | reverse complement strand
CGGCACGCGGTACGGCGCAATGGCGTTGCCGCCACCGCGCCTCATCAGGCCTGGCCGTCGCCGCGGTTCGATTCCTGCATCGGCTGCTGGTCGACGCCCTGCTCCACCGGCTGCTCGCCGCTACGCTCGTTGTTCTCGAAGCGCGGTGCGCGCTCGGCGCGCGGCGGACGGTCGCCACTGCGATCGCCACGGTCCGAACGCTCGCGGCGCTCGCCGCCACGATCGCCGCGATCACCACGGTCTTCACGCGGCGGGCGCTCGCTGAATTCCATGCCGGCCGGACGCTCGGTCAGGGCCTTCATGGACAGCTTGACGCGACCCTTCTCGTCGGTCTCGAGCACCTTGACCTTGACGATCTGGCCTTCGCTCAGGTAGTCGGTGACCTTCTCGACGCGCTCRTGCGCGATCTGGCTGATGTGCAGCAGGCCGTCCTTGCCGGGCAGCAGATTGATCAGCGCGCCGAAGTCGAGGATCTTGGTGACCGGGCCTTCGTAGACCTTGCCGATTTCCACTTCGGCGGTGATCTGCTCGATGCGCTTCTTGGCCGCTTCGGCCTTTTCGGGATCGGTCGAGGCGATGGTGATGGTGCCGTCCTCGTCGATGTTGATCGTCGTGCCTGTTTCTTCCTGCAGGCCGCGGATGACCGCGCCGCCCTTGCCGATCACGTCGCGGATCTTCTCGGGATTGATCTTCAGCGTGGTCAGGCGCGGTGCGAAGGTCGACACTTCGGCCTTGGCCTCGCCCATCGCTTCCTGCATCTTGCCGAGGATGTGCATGCGCGCTTCCTTGGCCTGCGCCAGGGCGACCTGCATGATTTCCTTCGTGATGCCCTGGATCTTGATGTCCATCTGCAGCGCGGTGATGCCATTGGTCGTGCCGGCCACCTTGAAGTCCATGTCGCCCAGGTGATCTTCATCGCCCAGGATGTCGGTCAGCACGGCGAAGCGGTTGTCTTCCTTGATCAGGCCCATCGCGATGCCGGCCACGTGGGCCTTCATCGGCACGCCGGCGTCCATCATCGACAGGCAGCCGCCGCAGACCGAGGCCATCGACGAGGAGCCGTTCGACTCGGTGATTTCCGAGACGACGCGGATCGTGTAGGGGAACTCTTCCTTGTTCGGCAGCACCGCGACCAGCGCGCGCTTTGCGAGGCGGCCGTGGCCGACTTCGCGGCGCTTGGTCGAGCCCATGCGGCCGACTTCGCCGGTGGCGAACGGAGGCATGTTGTAGTGGAACAGGAAGCGGTCTTCGTACTCGCCCATCAGCGCGTCGATGCGCTGTGCGTCGCGCTCGGTGCCGAGCGTGGTGATCACCAGCGCCTGGGTTTCGCCGCGCGTGAACAGGGCCGAACCGTGGGTGCGGGGCAGCACGCCGTTGCGGATCTCGATCGGGCGCACGGTGCGCGTGTCGCGGCCGTCGATGCGGGGTTCGCCCGACAGGATCTGGCCGCGGACGATCTTCGATTCGATCGCAAACAGCAGGTCGCTGACCTTGCCGGCGTCGAAAGGCTCGCCGCTCTCCTTCAGCGCTTCCATCACGCTGGCGTTGGCTTCGCGCAGGGCTTGGGTGCGGGCCTGCTTGCTGCGGATCTGGTAGACCGCGCGCAGCTTCTCTTCGGCCAGGCCCTTGACCTTGGCGACGAAGGCTTCGTCTTCGGCCGGCGGCTGCCAGTCCCAGACCGGCTTGCCGGCGTCGCGCACCAGTTCGTGGATCGCGTTGATCGCGATGTTGGCCTGTTCATGGCCGAAAACCACGCCGCCGAGCATGATCTCTTCGCTCAGTTGCAGGGCTTCGGACTCGACCATCAGCACGGCGGCTTCGGTGCCGGCGACGACCAGGTCCATCTGCGAATCCTTGCGTGCCGTCTGGCCCGGGTTCAGCACGTACTGGCCGTTGATGTAGCCCACGCGGGCGGCACCGATCGGGCCGCTGAACGGGATGCCGGAGATCGACAGCGCGGCGCTGACGCCGATCATCGCGGCGATGTCGGCGTCGACTTCGGGGTTGAGCGACAGCGTGTGGATGACCACGTGCACTTCGTTCAGGAAGCCTTCGGGGAACAGCGGGCGGATCGGGCGGTCGATCAGGCGGCTGGTGAGCGTTTCGTGCTCGCTGGGCTTGGCTTCGCGCTTGAAGAAG
Source organism: Variovorax sp. P4_D9 (assembly GCF_056401695.1). Lineage (NCBI taxonomy): Bacteria > Pseudomonadati > Pseudomonadota > Betaproteobacteria > Burkholderiales > Comamonadaceae > Variovorax > Variovorax sp. P4_D9. Next base: position 511 of record NZ_JBFUIU010001045.1, on the reverse strand, counting down.
CTGCCGGGGATCTTGCCGGCGGCGTAGGTCTTCTCGATGTAGTCGACGGTCAGCGGGAAGAAGTCCTGGCCGGGCTTGGCCGACTTGGAGGCGACCACGGTGGCCAGCACCACGGTGCCTTCGATGTCCACGGTCACGGCACCGGAGGCCTGTCGGGCGATCTCGCCGGTTTCCAGAACGACGGTCTTGCCGCCCCATTGGAAGGACTTGGTGACTTTGTTGAAGAGGCTCATTTTGTGCTCCTGTTTGGATGGCGGTGAAACCCGTGACGACCACGGGCCCCGCGGGGGCCGGAGCGCTTGCCAGAACACGATGCCATTCCAGGGAAATTCGGCGGAGAACCTCTCTGGAATGACACAGCTTCGCTCTGTTTTTGCGGCTCCGAAGTAAAAAACGCCTGAGCTAGCGGACTAACCCAGGCGTTTTTGCATGCGATTCGACTTACTTGCGCAGGCCCAGCTTGGCGATCAGCGCGGTGTAGCGGTCGGCGTCCTTGGACTTGAGGTAGTCC
>NZ_JBFUIU010001044.1:0-2651 GCF_056401695.1 Variovorax sp. P4_D9 | reverse complement strand
CTCCCACAGCTCGACCTGCGCGGGCTCGAGCTGGGCGAGGAGCTTCTGGCGCTCGTCTTCAGCCAATCCTGTCGAATGCACGTGCCGTGTTCGCTCGAAGTACCCCTGCGCCACGAACTGGCCGAGCTCGAAAGACTGGCTCGTGTGCTTGCGCAGATTGAGATAGATCATCCCGCGCGGGGCGGTCGGCGGCATCGTCATTTCGATGCGCTCGCCCGCGGGCAGATACGCCGACAGGATCGGATCCGCTTCATCGAACGGCTTTTGGGAGATGTTCGCCAGGAAGTTGCCCAGGGCTTGCAGATACTCGAAGCTGACCGCCGGGGCCTCGACACGCTCCCAAACGCCATCCTTCCACAGCTGCACTGCGCCGGGAGCATTCACAGCCACTTCGTTCACGCTCGGATCGGCCAGCCAGCCCTCGAAGGCGCGCAGATGGGCCAGGATCGAGACGTACTTGTCAGGCGCGCCCATCTGCGATGCCTCAGTTGGTCGCTGCGGCCGGGCGCAGTTCGTAGACCGTCGAGAAGTCGACGTCGCGCGCCACGAAGATCTTGATGATCTCGCCCTGGTTCTTGTAGAGGCTCGGCTTCAGCTGACTGCCTTGCTTCAGCATTTCCTCCACGATCGTGTTGGTGGCGTTGTCGGTGTTGTTCAACTGGGAAAGCATGCTCTGCGTTCCGATGTTGTACGTCGTGCCATACGGGCTCCCGCTGGCTCTCTGCGCGCGGGCATCGTCACGGGCGATGTAGATCTGCTTGGCGTCCTGGAGCAGGGAGAAGAAGATGGCCCCGGCAAAGCGTTCGAACCATTTGTTGTCGACGTAGCCCGATGTGCCGGCCCGGCCGAGCGCGTCGGTGCCGGGCGAGTTCAGTTGCACCGAGACGAAATTCGGCGTCACGGCCCGCGACCACAGCGTGAAGATCGTCTTCTGGCCCGCCTGCAGGCCCTGGGTGTATTCGCCTTCCATGGTGGTGCCGGCCTCCATGAGCACGACCTTGCCGTCCATCGACATGACCGGCGCGCTCAGGATGCACTTCAGGAATCCAGGCTGGTCCGTGAGGATCGCCGTGAGCAAGGTGCAATCCGGCAAGGTGCCCTTTGCGAGCGTCATCGACGGATTCCGGTTGATCGTTGCGCTGGTTCCAGGCGTGTTCGTGCCGGACAGGGCACTGGCCAGTGCGTTTGTGCCGCCCTGCGGCGTCGAGGCGCCCGGCAGGCCGACGTTCGCCACTGCGGCTCCGAGTTGCGCCGTGGTGGCCGCATTCTGCTGTGTGGCGGCCAGATTGATCGCGCTCTTGCGGCGGCGCTCGCGGATGCGCTCTTCCTCGGACATGCCGCCCTGGGATGAGGGCTGGACGGCCTCGGCCTTCTTTTCCGGTTCGGGGCAATTCAGCCCGATGGGCAGGCGCAGGCCACCGGGGCACTCGACATAGGAGGGTGAGGATGGGACCGAAGGCGGCGGCCCGAGTGCCAGCGGCACCTTGACCTCCGGCGCCGACAGCGGACGAATCTCGTTCGGCGGGTCCGTCTTCGGCGGCGTCGGCGCCCCGAAGAGCCCGAAGTAGTTGTTCCTGCTCGCAATCCCGAACAGGATCAGCAACGCCGCCACGCTCGAGGTCGCCACCAGGATCAGCTTCTGGCCCGGTGCGACAGCCCGTTTGCGCTCGACGAGCCCTTCGCGCTCCTCCTCGGCCACCGGTGCTTCCTGCTTCTGTTCGAACATCAGTCACCTCCCGGTTCACGGAGGGCCCGCTGCACCTTGCCGCTGGCCGTGCCCGTCGGCGCCGACTGGATCGGCAAGGTCGGCGAACGATTGGTAATGCCCGCCACAAGCGCGCCGCGCCGCAGGATCACCCGAGTGACGACGCGGTGCAGCACCATCGTGTCATCCTCGACGTGGTAGTCGACGAGGCTCTCGGTGCCGTCCGGCTCGATGATGAACGCCGCAGGCATCGGGTTGGCCGCTGAGAACAGCATGTAGGTTTGCCTGCCGTTGTCGTGCATCGAAAGCGGCTGCAATTCCTGCGGCCCGACGATCCAGTAGTCGTAGTTCAGGTTTCCTTCGGAGGCCGACCCCTTGAGGTCTGCTTTCATCTGCTTGCGTTCGGCTTCCTGCTTCGCGAGAGCGCGCGCCTCAGGGGTCGAAGCATCGCCTTCCGGGTACTGCAGCCGCACCCAGTAGGCGACGTTGCGGGCCGTTCTGCTCGTCGTCTTGAGCTGGAACAGGTAGCTGCGACGGTTTGTGAAAAGCGTCAGGTTGGTGTCCGCCTTGACGTCCTTGGGCTTGATCACGAACAGATTGCCGTTGATCGCTGCGTGCCAGGCATCCCGGTCGCCCATCGCGAAGTCCTTGATCTCTTCGTTCTTGCTGAGCTCGATGGTCGTCACCACGCCTTCGGCCGCGGCGATGCGGATGATGTCGTCGCCCGTGAAGCGAACCGTCTGGATTCGGGCATCACTGGCCGACGGCACGGTGCCGACCTCGGCATGGCTTGCCGTCGCCGCAACGGCGACGCACACGACCCATGCCGAGGACACCGGGGATTTCATCGCACCGCTGCCTGAGGCATCCCGACATTGGCTGGAGTGATCGAAGTCGAAGTCGCAGTGGCGGGCACGGACATGGAAACGCCCTGCCCTGCCGAGCC
>NZ_JBFUIU010001043.1:0-2663 GCF_056401695.1 Variovorax sp. P4_D9 | reverse complement strand
GGGCATCGTCTTGTCAAGAGGCCGTTGGCAGCGCCTCCTCGGCGTCGATGCAGAGCCGCTTTGCCTCCTCCAGCTCGGGGCGCGGCACCGGAATCTGGCGCGCCTCGAAAGCGTCCTTCGGATGTTCGACAAAGTGCGCGAGGGCCGATGCGCATCCGATGAAGGGCGCTTGTTCGGGGCGCTCCTTGATGTCCCATCGCTCGTGCAAGCGGGACGCCGGCTTCAGGATCAACCGGTCGAAGTCGGCCTTGTCCGTCTGGCGCACCGCGAAGTCGGTGTTGTCCCCTCGTCGGACGACGGTGGTCAGCACCATCTCGCCCAGGAGGATGAAGGCGAGCGTCTCACTGGCCGGCGCAGGGGCGGCATCCCCGCGGCAGGAGCTGATGGAACGGGCACAGTTGCAGCGGGCGCCGTCGCTGCAGGCACCGCTGTCGTCCGCCGTCGCTGCAAGCGAGCAGTGCACAACAACAACTCGCCAGCCAAGCACCGATCACCGCGGGGTCGCTGCGCGTCCCGGCGGCGCGCCTTCTGRAGTGTTTGTCCATGCAACCGCTTGCGGCGCATGGGCAGCCCGTCGCCGAGCGCTAAGGTAGCGCCAGCAGTCCGATCAAGATTCAGCCGCCGCTGTCGTCATGTTCCCTCATCGCTTCCCTTGAATGCATCGTTGATAGCCAACGGCAACAGCATTTATCGAAACGCTTGAGCGCGAAGCGGCCAATGTCTGGCCAAGGCCGAGAACTTTCTGCGCTAATTGCAAGCAATTCGCGAAGCCGACCATTGCGTGCCCTCGTGTCCGGCGTACCTTGAGTTGTCAAAAAGGCCTTGTTGAAGTCGACGCGTCATCGATGTGCATCACACCCTGGTCGAATTCGACAGATTCAGCGGGCAAGCGTCAGGGAGTCGTCAGCTTGCGCCGGGGCTTGACCGAGCTTCGGCGAACGAGGGCGTGGACCGTTCAGGGGGCCTCAGATCTGGTGGGTATGGTGGTTATTATTGATAAAAAGTAGGTATAATAACCACCATGCGCAGCTCTGACATCGTCAAGAAGCTCGAAGCCGATGTCGAAGGCTGGGCGCTGCGCTCGGTCCGCGGCAGTCACCATGTATTCAATCACCCTGTCGAGCCGGGTCACATCACCGTGCCGCATCCAAAGAAAGACCTGGGCATCGGCCTCGTCCAGAAGCTTCTCAAGCAGGCCGGATTGAAGTAAAGGAGTCGATCGTGAAATTCCTCATTGCCATGGAGCCCGGAACCGACAAGACGGCCTTCGGCGTGGCTGTGCCTGATCTGCCGGGATGCTTTTCGGCGGGTGACACGCTTGAAGAGGCCTTCGACAACGCAAAGGAAGCGATCGACGCTTTTTTGGAGGCGTTGGCCGAAGATGGCGCCGAAATTCCCACGCCGAAGTCGATGGCGATGCACATGGCCGACCCCAAGTACGCGGGCTGGACGTGGGGAGTCGTCGAACTGGACGTAACGCGCTACGAAGGAAAGGCAGAGAAGATCAACATCACGCTGCCAGGCCGCCTCTTGGCCAGAATCAATGCCTACACGCAGTCGCACAACACCAATCGCAGCCGCTTCCTCGCCGACGCGGCCCGCGCCGCGATGCAAGGCTAAGGATGCCGGTGGGGGCGGGTGATGTTCGGCCTCGAGCCGATGTCGCACAACGGTCCACCATAATGTGCGGGCCCGCCTGCAAGAGCTTTGCAGCGCGCGTCCTCGCGCATTTATGTCGCCTGCCGCCGTAGCTTTCCTGATGTCCCGTTGCGCTCCCCAGGCGCAACTTTCCGAATCAGCAGGTCAGACCGACGCTTCTCGCGCAAGTGCAGCCAAGTCTTGATAGGTACCCGCAAGTTGAATCAGACCCTCATGAATCGCGAGATCCCCAATGAAATCAACGGGATAGCGCCAAAAGCCCTCCGCTCAAGCGCTCGCGAAGCCTGCTCTTTCCGGCCACACGCCCATGATGGCTCCCGGTCTGTCACAGGGGAAATAGGTAAGTTCGGCGCAAAGCTACGCCGAAAGCTACGCCGACTTCGGCTCCTCCTGCGCCGACAGCCGGTCTCGGCCATCAGCGGTCACTCGATCACCCGGTCGGCGCGCAGTAGCACCGACTGCGGGATGGTGAGACCGAGCGCCTGGGCGGTCTTGAGGTTGAGCACGAACTCGAAACGCGTGGGCTGTTCGATCGGCAAGTCGCTGGGCTTTGCACCTTTCAGGATTCGGTCGACGTAATTCGCACCCCGTCGGAACATCTCCTGGTAGTTCGGACCGTATGACATGAGGCCGCCCGCCTGCACGAATTCCATTGCCCCGTACAACGCGGGAATCCGACTTTTCAGGGCGAAGCCGATGATCGCCACTTCGTTCGAGAACGTTAGCGGGTCTGGAAAAACGAGAATTCCATCAGAATTCTGGCGCGAAATTTCGCCGAACGCCTCCTCGATACCCTTGACGCCTTGGATTGGAACCGACTGGATCTGCACACCGAGGACCTTTGCTGTCGCTTCCAGTTCCTGAATTGCGATTTCGGCGGGCGGAGTCGCGGCGTTCGCAAGGACGGCAACCCGGACCATCGCGGGCACTACTTCCTTGAGCGACGCCAATCGCTTCGCAGCCAGTTGCGGAGCAATCGAAGTGACACCTGTGATGTTGCCGCC
>NZ_JBFUIU010001042.1:0-2673 GCF_056401695.1 Variovorax sp. P4_D9 | reverse complement strand
GCCGTGGCCCAATCGCCGGTGATCGCGGGCGGCGGGCGCGCGGCCGCGGGCGCTTGTGTCGTCGCGGCAGGCGCGACACGGGGCTGCGCTGCGTCGGCCGCAGGCGGTGCCATGCCGAGCGCGTTCCAGTCCACGATCACCGAGGGCTCGCCGCCCGTGCCGGCCTGCCCGCCACCGCGCGGCGCGGCAGGCTGCGGTGCGCCCGGGCCGTAGCGCTCGACATCGATGAAGATCTCGCCTTCGCGCTGCTGGAAGCGGCGCCGCGCGGCGGCATCCTGCAGCAGCAGCCAGGACTGCTCGCGCGACAACCCTGGCGTATGCAGCGCGGCGCGCGCACTGGCCTGAAGCTCCTCGTGCCACACCTCGTCGCGCGTCTGTCCGCCCAGCGCTGCCTCGCGATGGCCGATCACCTCGTGGCCGATCACGGCGCGCGGCTCCAGCGCCGCATTGGCGGGATTGGCCAGGCCGGTGGGTCGCTGCTCGGGCGGCAGCGGGTTGACATCGGGGCCGATCAGCAGCGCGTCGTAGCCCGGGTGGTAGGCCGTGTCGCCCTGCGCCGGGTGGATCTGGTCGCGAGGCATGCCCATCTCGACCGCCATCTGCGCGTTGGCCTCGAACTGGCCGGCACTGAGCGGCTCGGTGCCGCGCGTGGGCGCATCGGCGATCTGCAGCGGCCGGTCGGGCGACGTGGCCAGGCGCGGATCGGCTGCAGAGCGCGGCGCGAACAGCTCGCGCTGCGGTGACGGAAACGGCAGCGCCAGCTGTTCCGGCGCCGGTCTCGCAGAGGACGGCGGTGACCCGGACGGCGTGCGCGGCGCCATCCCGGGAAACGACATCTGACCGCCAGGCGGCGGCATCGGGTGTTCGTAGGGGCCGAACAGGTTGTCCAGGTGCTGAGAGAGCTCGGCATCGCTCACGCCTCGCAGCGGACTGGCCCGGCCGGCAGGCGGCGGCTCGCCGGGCCGGAATTCCTGATAGCCGAAGTCCGGACCGTGGAACTCCTCCATCTCACCGAGGAACTGACGGCTGATCTGCTGCTCGGGCGCCGGTCGACCGGCCGCGGCATAGGCCTCCTGCACGTGGCTCGCCCCGCGGGCAATGACCTCGGCGCCCGACACGTCCTCGCCGCGCGCCACCCGCTGGCGCACCTCGGCGAGCAGCCGTGCATCGGCGGCATCCTTGTGCGGCTTAACCGCAACGGGCAGGCCGATGGTCAGCGCTTCGCGCGTGCTCGCGCCCGCGCGGGGCGTGCCTGCGGCATCGGCATATTCGTAGCCGGGGTGCACCTCGCCCATCACGGCAGCCGGTGCCTGGTGCTCACGGAACAGGCCGGCCCGCTCGAACCCTGTCTTCGGCGAGCGGCCGCGGCCGCCGCCGCGCGGACCAGCAGGGTTGCTCGCCAGCGCGACCGGGTGCGGATTCGGGACGGTGGTCTTGTAGGTGCCGATGGCGCCTTCGCTCGCGCCTCGCGGGATCACGTCGGCGCTCGAGATCGCGCGCAACGACAGCGGCTCGATCGGTACTTCCAGCCGCCCGCCGGTGCGCCCGGCTGGAGGTGGCGAGAGGCCCTCCAGGGGCAGGTCGAGTTGCCGCATCGGCGGCGACGGCGACAAGGCGGCGCCCGGCGCGACGGATTCCGTGTCGGCGACACGCATGCCTGGAGACCCCGCGATTTCTTCGACACTCGGCCGTGTGCCGCCCACCGGCGCGTCTGCGGCCGGCGGCTGGGCATAACGCACTTCCGGCCCGTCGCCCGACGCGGCCGGCGGCGATTCCCGAGGCGGCAACTGCCGGGTCGGCGCACCGTCATCGGCCGGCGGCGGAGGACGCGCACCGATGTGCGCCGCCTTGCCGCCCACCCACGAACCCAGCGCGGCACCCGAGGCGGAAGCGGCCGACGACAGGTCCCGCCCGCCCGCCTCCACCTCGCGCGGATCGGCCTGCGTGGTGAACGAATGCAGCGCGCGGAAGAGCGTGATGCACGGATTCAGCAGCGCCGAGTTCACGCCGTCGAGCACCATCGTGACGACGTTGATGGCCGCGCTGATCTCCTCGCAGGTCACGGCCAGTTCGCCGGCCGCGATCGCGATGCCCGCGGTCGCGCCGAAGGTGAAGAAGGCCAGCACGCCCGCACCGGCCGCCACGCCGATCGCCACCGCCTGCACCACGCCGACGATGCCGTTGATCACGCCGAGGATCTGCGACACGATGTCGATCACCGCGCTCACCGAGGCCAGGCTGTTGGCTAGCACTTCATAGGTGTCGCCGCCCTCGCCGAACTTGCCGATGGTCGCGGCGGTGGCGTCCCAGTCGCGCGTGAGCAGGCCGTGCAGCGCCATGCCGCCGCCGATGATCGGGCCCAGCACCGGCACCGCGCGCGAGACCAGGCCGAGGGCCAATCCCATCGATGCGCCCGACGCCACGCCTTCGATGAATCCGCTGCCGACTGATTCGGCGATGAACTCGGCGCGCTGGATCGAGGCCACCTCGCCCACGCGGCCGAGCGCGCCGGCCCAGCGCTGGTGTTCGGCGAGTTCGACGTCGATGAGCACGAGGTCGCCGGTTTCGATCTCGCCCGCATGCGTTTCGGGTGGCGGCGCGGTGTCGCGCCGCGGCGGATCGGCGGTGAGCGGGCCGCCGGCTGCGCCGCGGGCGCCGCGGCCTCCCTTGCCG
>NZ_JBFUIU010001041.1:0-2678 GCF_056401695.1 Variovorax sp. P4_D9 | reverse complement strand
CTCCAGCAGGGCTTCGCGCGCTGGGTCGCCGACTTCCGTGGCAAGGCGCGTGAAGCCGGCATCAGCGATGCGACCTTGCAGTCGGCGTTTGCCGACGTGCAGTACCTGCCGCGCGTCGTCGAGCTCGACCGCGCCCAGCCCGAGTTCACGCGCACGGTCTGGGACTACCTCGACAACACCGTGACGCCCCAGCGCGTGGCGCTCGGCAAGGACAAGATGCTACAGGTTCGCACCGCCGTCGACGCGGCGGCCGCGCGCTACGGCGTTCCGCCTTCCATCGTCGTTGCCATCTGGGGCATGGAGAGCAATTTCGGCGGCAACTACGGCAGCACGCCGACTATCGACGCCCTGGCGACGCTGGCCTTCGAAGGCCGCCGCGAGGAATGGGCGCGACGCGAACTGCTCGCGGCACTGAAGATCCTCGACAAGGGCGACATCGATCGCGCGCACATGATCGGCTCCTGGGCCGGCGCCATGGGCCAGACGCAGTTCATGCCGTCGAATTTCCTGGCCTATGCCGTGGATGGCGACGGCGACGGCCGGCGCGACATCTGGGGCAGCATGGCCGACGTCTCGGCCTCGACCGCAAATTTCCTCGCGCGTTCGGGCTGGAAGGCGGACCAGCCCTGGGGTGTCGAGGTGCAGCTGCCGCCGGGCTTCGATTACGGCCGCGCCGACACCAGCGTGCGCCAATCCAGTGCCCAATGGGCCGCTGAGGGTTTGCGCAGCATGGACGGTCGGCCGCTGCCGGAATTCGCCGACGGCATGGTGCTGCTGCCCGCGGGTGCGCGCGGACCGGCTTTCCTGGTGGGGCCGAACTTCCGCGCCATTCTGCGCTACAACAACTCGACCAGCTATGCGCTCGCGGTCGGGCTTCTGGCGCAACGCCTGGCCGACGGGCCCGGCGTGCAGGCCGCCTGGCCCCGGGACCAGGCAGCGCTCAGCCGCAGCCAGCTGCTGGAACTCCAGACCGCGCTGAACCAGCGCGGCTTCGCCAGCGGCACGCCCGACGGCATGATGGGTCCGGCCACCCGCGAGGGGATCCGCCAGTACCAGCGCAGCGTCGGCCTGCCCGCCGACGGCTATCCCAGCGCAACGGTGCTGCAGCGCTTGCAGGCGCCGTAGCCGGGTGGGTTCAACGAAGCGCACATACTATTAATAGTATGATAGGATGTTTACTCCAGGAGAGTCAACGATGGACGCTACGACAATCTTCATTCCAACCGAGGAAGCATCCTCGTCGGTCGCGATGGCCGGTTGCACCGCCAGTGAAATTCTTTGTGTCATGAGCGCGCGCCTTCTCAAGGACGGGCAGATCGTCTTTGCCGGCGTCGGCGTGCCGATCCTGGCGGCGACGCTGGCCCAGGGCCTGGGCTGCCCGGGGCTCACCATCCTGTTCGAGGGCGGGGTCATCGGGCCCCGCGTGGAGCCGGGCCGGCTGCCGCCGTCGACCGCCGAGCAGCGCTGCACCAAGGGTGCCAACATGGTGCTCGGCAGCGCCGACGTGATGCTGCTGCTGCAGCGCGGCTATGTCGACGTCGGCTTTATGGGCGGCGCACAGATCGACAGGCACGGCAACCTCAACTCCTCCTACATCGGCAACCCCGCGAATCCCAAGACGCGGCTGCCGGGCACGGGTGGGGGCAACGACATCTCGAGCCTCACGCACATGATCGTGGCGATGCGCCATGAGCGGCGCCGCTTCGTCGACAAGGTCGACTTCGTGACCAGCCCGGGCTTCCTCGACGGCGGCACGAGCCGACGCGACCGCGGCCTGCCGGCCGGCGGAATGTTCCGTGTCGTGACCGACTTGGGCATCTTCGGCTTCGACGAGCAGAGCCGGGCCATGAAGATCGTCGCGCTGCATCCGGGCGTGACGCTGGAGCAGGTGCAGGACAACACAGGCTTCACATTGCTGCACGACGCCCGCATCGCGACCACTGAGGCGCCGAGCGCGCGCGAACTCGCGGCGCTTCGGCGGCTCGACGCCGAGCGCCTCTACATCGGCTGAGGGCGCCCGCCGCGGCCCTTACTGCCGCGCCAGCTTCGCGGTCTCGCGGTGTGCTTCGCCGGCGGCCCAGACCTGCTGCGGCGGCCTGCCCACCAACTGCTGGTAGACGCTCGGTGCCGTCGCGCCTTCGGTCGACAGCAGCAGCACCGTGGCTTCCTTCCCGAGGCCGGTGCGGCTGCGCAGTTCCGCGTCGCGCGTCAGGTGCGCCAGACCGGCGAGGCCGGCCACGCCCGACTCGCCGCTGACCAGGGGCATGTCGTCGGCGTTGCCGGCCGCGAGGGTGCGCATGGCTTCGATGGCCTCGTCGTCCTCGATGGTCAGGAAGAAGTCCACGCTGGGCTGCAGGAAGCGCCAGGCCAGCGGCGAGGTCTCGCCGCAAGCGAGGCCGGCCATCACGGAATCCACCGAGCCGGTGGCGTTGGCGGCCTGGCCGTGGAGCGCACTCTGATAGAGGCAATCGGCCTGCTGCGGCTCGACCACGATGAAAGTCGGCCGCTGTGCGCCGTAGCGCTCCCACAGGTAGCTGGCCACGCCCGCGGCCATGCCGCCCACGCCACCCTGCAGGAACACGTGACTGTAGGGGCAGGTGTCGCGCGCTTCGGCGCCGCGCTGCTCGAGGATCTCGGCCGGGATCGTTCCATAGCCCTGCATGACGTCGCGCGGGATG
>NZ_JBFUIU010001040.1:0-2683 GCF_056401695.1 Variovorax sp. P4_D9 | reverse complement strand
ACGAGACCGTCAAGGGGTTCTCGCAAGCCGTGGTGCAACGTCTGGCTCGCACGATCCCGGCGCGCTTCGTGGCGAAGAGCGGGCCGTCAAACCGCATTGGCAAGCTGTTCGTCGATTTCCTGCGCAACGGGCATGGCGCAACCACGGCGTCGGCGTTCTCGGCTCGCGCGCGGCCCGGCCTGGGTGTCTCGATGCCTGTCGCCTGGGAGGATCTGACCAAGCTCAAGAGCGGTACGCAGTGGACGATCGCGACGGCTCGCGAGCACCTGTCTTTTCAATCGACGGATCCGTGGAGCGGCTACTGGGCAAGCCGTCAGCCGCTGGCGGCCGCAATGAAGATGATCGGCCGTGATGCCCCCGCGCATTTGGCGTGGGTTTCGCTCGGCCAGAGGTCGATTCTCCGCGGGCAGCAATCAAATGGCCTCGGCGTGCGCGAAGCTTCCTGCGGCAGCGCTTACCTAGAACGGGGCGCCTCGCAGCAGGCTCGCCTTGCCGTTGAAAACGAGTTCGCAACGATTCTTGAAGTCGAGGATTCTGGTCTTCCTGCCGGCGGCGAGGTTCACCAAATAGAACACCGCTTCTTTCCGATTCAACCAGGTTGTGGCGACCAACTTCGGCGGCGTGCATTCCTCATCGATGGCTACATAGCGGCCGGCAGCATGACGGCTGAACCCGACCGGAACCTCGATGCCGGCTTCCTCGCAATAGGCCTTGATCTTGACTTTGTACCTTTCAAACATCGCGAGTCCCTCGACTGTTGTGTCACTCGGTGTTATTTGTCTGAAGCCGGACGGATGTCGGCGAAAACGCTCTTCGCAAGCAGGAGCAGTGGCGGTGGCAAGACCGTCGCCGACCATGTAGGACCATCGGCAGAGCGGACAGTCGCTGTCGCCTACCGCACGGTGCGCTGCCGACCTGCGGCACCATGGCCGCGTCAGCGACATGCTTCCGACTCTCGGGGACGGAGGTGTCTGTATGGAAGCGGCGAAGTCGGCAGATCGGAGCATTCGGCGGGATGGAACGTCCGAGGAATCTCGGCATGAATGGCCCGGCCTTGCGAAACTCCCATGGATCGACGCAGATGCGCTGGTGCCTGCGGGGACGCGGGCCGTCGTGGTGGCGCCGATCCGGATGACGAGGTCCTGATGGTGGGTGGACTCCTGGCGCAACTGGCGCGCAAGGGAATCCCTGTTCGCGTCATCGCGGTCACGGACGGAGCCGCCAGTCATCGTGGTTCGTCCACATGGACGGCCAAGCGCCTGAGGTACATACGCCACCGCGAAAGTCGTGCGGCGCTGCGTTGCCTGGGTATCGTGGAGCCGCCGCTGCGCCTCAAGCTGGCCGATGGCGAAGTGGCCAGGCAACACATGCGTCTGGCCGAACGGCTTTGCGGACTCATCGACCACCGCGACTTCGTGTTCACCACCTGGCGATGCGATGGACACCCGGATCACGAAGCCACGGCGCAGGCGTGCGCGAGTGCGGCGCTGCGTCAAAGCGCGCGCATTGTCGAAGTGCCTTTGTGGGCGGGCCTGGAACTGGGCCGAACCGGGGGGACAAGCGATTGCCATGGCGAAGAGCGTGCCGCCTTCCGCTCGACAACGACGCGAAGCGGCGCAAGTGCTTTGCGGTTCAGACCTATGCGAGTCAGCTGCAGCCGGATAGCTCGATGGGCGCGGATCCGATCCTGGATACCGAAATGTTGCGGCGCGTGGAGCGGGCGTTCGAGCTGATGCTCGCGTCGACTAGCGCTTGACACGGAGGGGCCTCTTCTGAAGGCCTATTTTGGCCGCGGCCGCCGGAGGGCCCGGTGAGGCGTCTTCAATTTGCCTGCACGCAGCCGGACGACCGCATCCGCGACCGCCCCGCGCCACGTTGCGCACCTCCTCCTGGAACGCCTTGTCGGCGTCGAGGGCGTCGTGGCTGGTGGCATAGGGCTGGTAGTAGCCGATATAGCGATTCAGCTTGGCCTGCTCGCCGGCGTCGATCAGGCCCATCCAGTCGAGCCAGTCGCTGAGGTTGCGACGCAGGTCTTCGACGCCCGCCACGTCGCCATGCACGACCAGCCCGTAGGCACGGCCGGCCAGGTGCTTGGGATACTCCAACCCTTCATCTCGAGAGCCTTGGCCTCCTCTGGATGCGTGCCATGGGTACTGGTCGGGTCGGGTTTGCCGCCATCGGCGCACACCAGGCGATCGGCCATGAGTTTGAGCGGGCTGGTGGACTGGTACCAATGAGTAGGCGTGAACAGGATGACACCAGCCCCGCGACCCATCGCTCGTAGATCTCGTTCATCCAGTCGCCGACCTGGTTCAACGAATGGGTTGGGATAGCAGCTGAAGGGCCAGTGGCAGAGCGGCATGGCGGTCGAGACGCAGGCCTTGCAGGGGTGAATCCGGCGGCCATACTTGGAACTCAGCAGGCTCAGGTTGAGGACGTCGCATTCGATCCCGACCACCTCCAGCTGGGTACGCGCCCACTGCACCATGCGGTGGGTCTTCGAGATCTCGCCCGGACAGGTGCCATCGTTGCGCGGCGAGCCGTTGACCAGCATATCGACCGCTTGCCCCACGCAGCCTGAGCCATTCGCAGTCGCGAACGTGAATCCAGACCTCGTATTCGGGATCGGCGAATCCCTTGCCAGCGCGGCGGGTGCGCGGCGCCTGCGGCCGTCCTTGTAGGC
>NZ_JBFUIU010001039.1:0-2691 GCF_056401695.1 Variovorax sp. P4_D9 | reverse complement strand
TGCCCTCCATGCTTTCCTCCCAGACCCAGGTGTAGACCAGGCGTTCGGCGCGCTTGATCTCTCGGTAGCGTCCACCTACCGAGTGGCTGGCGTTCTCGCGCGTGCGCATGTCGATGCGCCAAGCGCCGTCGACGCGGGCGTCGACAGTCGCGCTGGCCACGGACATTCCGCGCGGGCAGTGCCAGCGCGCCAGCACGGCCTCGTCGATGAAGGCATCGAACACCTTCTCGCGCGGGGCACGGATGAAACGAGTGAGGTCCAGTGTGAAGTCCTGCGGTGCATTCATGATGGGCGGCTCCTTCGGCGGCGAGGGGACTTGGCAGGGATGGCGGCACGGCGCTTGCGGCTTGTCGTGTCGCCAGGCGCTGGAGGTGACTCAAACAACTCGGCCAGGCGGTCCAGGCTCTGCTCCCAGAACATGCGGTACGGGTCGAACCAGTCGTGCGCGGCACGCAGGCCGGGTGCGTGCAGGCGGCAGATCCGCCATTGCGCGCTGGTCTCGCGCTCGATCAGACCGGCTTGTTGGAGCACGCGCAAGTGGCGCGAGATCGCCGGCCCGGAAATCGGAAACGGCTCGACCAGCGCGCCTACATGCACCGGGCCCTGCGCCAGTCGCGCGAGGATCGCGCGACGTGTCGGGTCCGCGAGAGCAGCGAAGGTGGTGCTGAGTCCATCCATGCCTTATTTAACCCAACGTTTAAATACAAGTCAACCCAGCGCTGCATGGGCGGGCTAACGTTACGTACGGGAGGGGAATGGATTTCTTTCGATAGTCAAGCTCATTACCATGATGCAGGACAAAACGTACGGGCGGCCCTGTGCATCGCCATGGTCCGAGTGCTCTCGTTGTCGGTAGCGATGAGGCGCTGATCGTGCGCACGTGACGAAGCAATTTCGCCCGCCCGTTGACGACACCGAGTCAGCGTATGGGACCGTTCCAAACGCGCACGCCGTCACCGCGCGGTACAAATAGCTGGACAGGCATAGCGCTGAACATGAACCCCTCGGCAGTCGATGTAGGCCTCAATCATCGAGAGAGGAAACTGAATGGGCGGCAGATCCGCGGCGAGCAGGATTGCATTCTGGAAAACACGCGAGGTGCGCTTGTTCCCGTCCTCGAAGATCTGGAGGTAGGAGAGGTTGCACGCCGCGTAGACTGAAGCGTCGAATCGGTTCTCCGCGCGACCCAGAGCCCTGAAGATCTCAGCCGCCTGCTTTTCGATGTAAGGCACGCCGTCCGGTGGGACGTTTTCCGTGCCGGCGATACGCACGCGCGTCGTCTTGCGGGTCGCGCCCAGCTGGTCGTCGGGCAAGATGCCGCGCATCAGCACCGTGTGCACCCTTCGCAGGCCGTGGATGCCGGCCGTGACGATCTCGTTCGCGTTGTCGAGGACCATGCCATGCGCGTCTCGGAGATTCACGAGCATCTGCGCTTCGAGGTGGCTCTTTCCTGCGGCCGGCCTCCCAAGCTTCAGCAACGCGATCGACTCCGCGCGGGTGTAGGTGTTCCCTTCGATCCGAGCGGATGTGTAGGCGAAATCGCGATCGCGGATTGATGTCTCCACCTTGCGATGTTCGAGAGCGAACTGAGTGGGGTGGCCTGAGCACAGCGGAGCAGCTCGTCCAACTCCTCGCCACGAAAGACCTCGACGTGCTCAAGGCGAGACGGGACGAAGCTGATGGTCATTGGTTGCAACGGATTCGCGGAGGCGTCGGTGATCAGCCGACTGGCTTGTAACTGCCGTGCTCCCCATCTGCATCATCGCCGTCGGGCACAGGATCACCATGGCCGTGCGTCCAGCCGGGCACGTTGACGAAATAACGAGTCCCCCGGCCTTGGCCCGTGGTCCAGAGCATTTGTGCCTCCAGCAAGGCCGCCAAGTCGCGTGTTGCGGTGGCCTTGGATGCCCGGGTCATCCTCCCGTACTTCTCGGCATTCAGCCCGCCAAGGAAGCCGCCATCGCCGTCGTCGAGCAATCTCTGCACGACTTTGCGCTGCCGCTCATTGACCGCCATGCCGGCGTGCGCTGCCCAGAACCGCGACTTCTCAAGTGCCTTGTCGATGACCGTGCTCGAGTGACGGCAGGCCTGCGCCAACTGATCCGCGAACCAGCAGACCCAGTCCGTGACGTCGAGGCCGCCACACTGTGCATGGTTCAACACTTTGTAGTAGCCCTTGCGGTTGCGTAGAAACTGTCCGGACAGGCTCGCCAAACGGGTGGGTCCGCCCAAGTACTGCGCAATCGCCTGATCGACAATGGCGCGCCCCAGGCGGCCATTGCCGTCCTCAAATGGGTGAATCGACTCGAACCACAGATGGGCGATCGCGGCCCGCGCGATCCCATCGAGGACCGGGCCGTGAGTCGCAGCGTTCGCGGGGTTGGAGGCGGCAAACCAGGCGAGGAATGCCGCCATCTCGCGCGCGACGTCAGCAGACGGTGGCGCCTCGTAGTGAATGATCTCGCGTCCGAGCGGGCCGCTCACGATCTGCATCGCCTCCTCGTGATCGCGGTACCGGCCCACCGCAATCCGCCGGATGCCGCTCGTTCCACCGGGGAAAAGCGCCGAGTGCCACCGCCAGAGGCGATCCCCTTCCAGGGGCGTGAGGTAGCCCTCTGAGGCATCCCGGATCACGTCGACCAGCCCGTCCACTTGCTGCGTCTGCGAATTGCTCGTCCCGATGCCCAGCCG
>NZ_JBFUIU010001038.1:0-2701 GCF_056401695.1 Variovorax sp. P4_D9 | reverse complement strand
ACCTTGTTGTGCCTCATGATTTCAGTGGCCGTGAATGGCGACCATCGCCGATCTTGTGCAGCTCTCCTCCGCGCGGAGTCTATGGGCCCGAGTTGGAGGTTCGGGCCCTGGCGCCGAAGCTCCAACTCGATTCCGTGGCTTTTTGCGGTTTTCATCATTCCGATTGAGGAGGTCGAAGGTGGGCGGCGGTTTCGCTCGTGCCAAGATTCGCCCGCCAAATTGGCCAAGGAGAAGAACATGAAGACAGCAATCGTTTTCGCGGCGCTGTGCGCCATTTCGGTCGGTGCGACCGCAAAGGGTGGCCACTCGAGCTCCGGTGGCGGCAGCCATTCCGTGAGCGGCCACGTCCGCAGTGACGGGACCTACGTTCCTCCAAGCCACGCGACGAACCCCAACGCGACGAAGGCCGACAACTGGTCCACGAAGGGGAACGTCAACCCCTACACGGGCAAGGCCGGCACAAAGTGATTCGGGCGGTGTGCATTGCCATGCTGGGCCTAGCGCTGGCGGGTTGCGACCAGTTCGACCCCAACAGCAAGCCCGTCTATGGCAAGGAGAGTGGCTTGCCGGTGAACTGTCGGGCCTACGTTCAAGTGGCGATCGACGGCTACAGAAGCAAGCAGTACACGGCCGATCAAGCTATGGCCGGCCTCGAGCGGAACTGCGGAGTCTATGGGTCTTCATGGGGAACGCGCTGATGGCGGAGTTCCGCCGAGACTGCCTGGCAGTGCACGGTCAATCCCTCGCGGCGAAGACACTTGAAGACCGCAGGATTGCAGGAGGGGGACACCGGCTGCAGCGGCAAGGACGGCAAGGACATCCCGGCCGGTCCTCTCGGTCGCTGGCCTGAATCGGAGGTGCTATTCAAATGCGAATGATCATCCTTGCGTGCTCGCTCGTTGCGGCTGGCTGCGCTCAGACCAACTACCAAGTCTACGAAGGCCGAAACGCGAACATCGTCGAGGGCCAGGGCGGGACAAAGGAAGTGATCGACGGCTACGAGATCTGGGACAACGGAAACCCGCCGCGGAGATACCAGGTGCTCGGGGTTTCCACGATCGAGGACTTCGACAACGTGTTTGGCAATCAGCGGATGCGCAGCGCGATCGCCGTGGAGATCAAGCGGGCCGGCGGCGATGCTGCTGTGGTGCTGGATGGCTGGTCGCAGGGTCAGAGCGTCGGCGTCGGAACGGCAATCAACTCGAAGGGCCAGATGGCAGTCGGCACCGGCCAGAGCTTCGGCAGGAAGCAGACGCGCTATCAGATCGTCAAGTACCTGGACCGCCCGGGCGCGACTGTGGCAACCCCGACCGCGGCGGCGAACGCATCGCCGCCTGCGAGTACCGCGTGCCCGCCAGGCCGCTACGGGCTCAACTGCCAATGATGGAAAGGCTTTCGTAGCTTTTGTAGCGTCCTCCATGGCACTTCTGTCAACAATCGGCGGCACTTAGCGCTTCGTTGCTCACATTGTCCCAAACAGTGCCTCCAGTCCGCATGCCAGATGTCACATCTTCGTTACTCTGTCTTTTGGCCAACTGTCGCTGGCCACGTACAAGACTACCCTCCGTTCAGATCTGCGCTTTTCACAATGTTGGGCAGAGGTGACAGAGATCGCGCTGACGTTCAGCATCCCGGCCGCATCAGGCTGGCAGCCGAGTGGGTCTGCAAATACTGAGAGAGGTGCGCCAACTCGGCCGCGACGGTGGCACGCTGGCGTTCGGAAGGAGAGACGAGATGGACCTTGTTGCCGAAGCCAACAAACTTCTGTCGAGTTGGGACAGACGATCGATGATTCTTGTATTTGGCGGATACGCACTCATTGCGATCGCGATCATCTGCAGCTTGGCAATCACGGCTTTTGTCGATCACCTAAAGCCACTTCACACGAAGATGCTTAGCTTTATCGCGGCGGTCTGTTCTGGCCTGCTTGCCGCCTTGCATCCAGTTGATTCAGGCACTGCGTTCCGCCAAGCTTGGCGAATCGTTAACCAGGCGAAGCTGGACTACGTTGCGATTCAAGATGAAGACCATCGTAAAGGCATAGCAGCGGCGATCCAGAGAGCCGAAAGCATACTTCAGGCCGCGGAAGGAAGGGCGCCGGTTCGATCGATCGGCGCCGCGCCCGTCGAGCCGGAGCAAAAGTAAGGCTTGGGGCCCTGGCAGCACTGGCGTGAGCGCTACGGCGTTCGGCTGGTGGTGGAGGATCGGTGGGGAGTCAGCGAGCCATGCCTCCCGCGCTGTCATCAGCGGGGCTCGCGGCTCATTGATCTTCGAGGGCTGGGCGGAAGCAACCGGGTACCCCCCAGACGATGCCGCGCAGGCCGAGCACGCCATTCATTCGTCCGGGTCGAGCAGCCTAGACGACCACAACCCGAGCAGCCGCTTTGGCGCCGCGGCCAGCATCCTCGACAGTCTCGATACTCGGCCGCTRCATCTACATCTGGCTCGGCGGCCTTGGTGGAGGTCTTGGTGAGCGCCCGAATTTCGCGCCTGGTCGTCACCTATCTACTCGCCGTGCTGGCGCTCCCCCCGCGGCAGAATGGTTGTCGCCTCTATAGAACCAAGAACCCGGGGGCGGCGATGAAGGATGAGAKTGGCTCGATACGGAAAAGCATTCAAGGACCGAGCGGTAGCAAGATTGCTGCCGCCGGAGAGTTCGGCGCTGGAAGTGGTGGCGCGCGAGGTTGGTATTGGAGTGGGA
>NZ_JBFUIU010001037.1:0-2713 GCF_056401695.1 Variovorax sp. P4_D9 | reverse complement strand
ATACAGTACTGCGCGTGCGAGGTAGATGTTGGCCAGCCCGAGCGCAACGAACGAGCGTGTGGCGTTCTTGCTCAAGCCGCGGTAGCGCACCTTGTCGAAGCCCCACAGGCGCTTGACGACGCCGAATACGTGCTCAACCCGGGCTCGCACGCTCGACTTGATGCGGTTGACCATGCGCTCGAGCTCCTCGGTGACGCTGCCCTTGCGGACCCTCTTGTTAGTGAAGTCCGCCGCCCCTGGTGCCTTGGACTCGATCAATTTCTCCTGCGAGGTATATGCGCAATAAAGCTCTTGACCATGGCTCCAGCGTACGAGCGACCGGAGGCCACTCAAATAGGAGCTCGCGGTGAATGACCTGTGGTGGCCGCATTCTGCCCAGCCGCGCCTCACTCCTCTGTTTGCCGAGCTTCGGCGTGCCGGCTCCAAGGCCCCTCGCGATGTTCGCGCCACGCCATCCAGCCTGCTGGAATTCAAACGGCGCAGTAGCGCTCCTGGATGGCCTCGTCGTCGAGCATCTCTTTCGCACTGCCGCTGTACACGATCTCCCCCTGGTCGAGGATGTAGGCGCGGTCGGCGATCTTGAGCGCCAGGCCGACGTTCTGCTCGATGAGAAGGATGGTCACTCCGCTGCGCTTGAGCGCCGCGAAGTACTCGAACATCTCGTCCACGAGGACCGGCATGATGCCTTCCGAGGGCTCGTCCAGCAGCACCATCCTGGGCTTGGACGCTACCGCACGGGCAATGGCCAGCATCTGTTGTTCGCCGCCGGACATCGTGATGGCCATCTGGTCGAGCCGCTCCTTGAGCCGAGGAAAGGTCTCGGCAATCTCGTCGATGACTTCCGACTCACGCCTGCGCAGCGGGGAGGCCAGAAGCCCGAGGCGGATGTTCTCTCGAACCGTGAGGCCAGGCACGATGCGTCGCTCCTCGGGCACGTACGCGAGGCCCTTTGCGAACCTGGCATGCGTCGGCGAGCCAAGCAACTCGACGCCGTCGAACTTCACGGAGCCCTTGGCCTTGGAAATCAGGCCGGAGATGCTCTTGACCGTCGTGGTCTTCCCAGCGCCGTTGCGGCCAATCAGGCAGACCAGTTCGCCCTTGCGGACGTTCAGGCTGATGCCCTGGAGAATGTGACTGGTTCCGTACCAGGCGTTCAGGTCTTTGACTTCAAGCATGGTCGTACTCCCTCAGTGGTCGCCTTGGCCCAGATAGACGCGCTTGACCAGGTCGTTGGCGCGGATGTCGTCCGGTGTGCCTTCGGCGATGAGCTCCCCGTGATGCAGGACCACGATGCGTTCGCTGATGCCCATCACCATCTTCATCTTGTGCTCGACGAGGACGACCGTTCGTTCCTCGACCAGCTTGCGGATGAGCGCCATCATCACCTTCGTCTCTTCGGGGCTCATCCCTGCCGTTGGCTCGTCCATCAGCAAGAGTTTGGGCTCAGCGGCGAGGGCAACAGCGATTTCGAGTGCGCGTTGCTGTCCGTGGGCCAACTCTCGAGCGAGACGAGGGGCGCGGTCGGCGAGGCCGACCTTGGCCAGCAGCGCGGCCGCTTGCTCGCTCAAGCCTTCGAGCGCGGAACGTCTGCGCCACAGCCCGTAGCGCGATACGTGTGCCTGAAGCGCGATGCGGACGTTCTCCAGCGCCGTGAAGTTGGGGAACAGGTTCGTTATCTGGAAGGACTTCGCGATGCCTGTGTGCGCGAACTTGTGCGCGGGCATTCCCGTGATGTCCTTGCCCATGAAGAAGA
This sequence comes from Variovorax sp. P4_D9, assembly GCF_056401695.1. Taxonomy (NCBI): domain Bacteria; kingdom Pseudomonadati; phylum Pseudomonadota; class Betaproteobacteria; order Burkholderiales; family Comamonadaceae; genus Variovorax; species Variovorax sp. P4_D9. Next base: position 960 of record NZ_JBFUIU010001037.1, on the reverse strand, counting down.
TTTGTCCATCGCTCGGGGCAAAGGCGCCGGAAAGCGTGTTGAAGAACGTGCTCTTTCCCGCGCCGTTGGGCCCGATGATGGAGGTCAGCATGCCGGAGCGAATCCTCACGCTCACATCGGTGAGCGCCTTGAATCCTGCGAAGCGCTTGCTGACGTTCTTCGTTTCAATGATGGGTTCAGCGAACATGGGAGACCTTCTCGAGGAACGTGCCCCAGACTCCCTTGGGGAAGAAGAGCACGAAGAAGACAAATACGCCACCGACCAGGAGTTGCCAGTGCTCGGTCCAGTTGGATGCGAAGTCCTGGATGAGCAGGAAGAGCGCCGCTCCCACGAAGGGACCGAAGTAGGTTCCCATGCCGCCCAACAGGCAGAGCATCACAACCATCCCAGACGTAGAGTAGTGCAAGGTCTCGATAGGGACGCTGGAGAGATGGATGGCGTTGAGCGCACCTGCCAATGAACAGAGTCCTGCCGACAAGACGAAGGACAGAAGCTTCGTGCGTTCGATATCGAACCCGCACGCCCGGGCCCTTGCCTCGTTCTCCCGTACTGCTTCAATGGCGCCGCCAAACGGCGATGCAAGGATGCGGGAGAGCAGCCACATCGCGACGGCGACGAACCCGAAGACGAAGTAGTACTTCTGCAGCGGGTTCAACAGGTCGAGCCGGAATCCAAGAATGCCGACCTCGGAGATGTTGACGCCGCGAAGCCCGTTCTCGCCGCCGGAGGCCGGCAACTGGTAGACCAGGAAGTAGACGCACTGGGAAAGCGCGAGCGTCACCATCGCAAAGTAGATGCCACGCGTGCGAATGGCGAGCAATCCCATCACCAGCGCGACGAGGCAGCCGGCAGCGATCGCAGCCGGCACCGCAGCCCACCAAGGGACGTTGTGCTGCGCGATGAGGATGCCTGCCGTGTACGCGCCCACGCCCAGGAAGGCGGCGTGGCCGAAGGAGAGC
>NZ_JBFUIU010001036.1:0-2714 GCF_056401695.1 Variovorax sp. P4_D9 | reverse complement strand
GGGGAAGCGCGACATGTCCACGCCGATCTCCGCCACCACGACGCTGGCCGTCAGGTCAGACACCCCGGGCATCGTCGCGAGCAGGCGGGCGCGCTGCCGGATCGGTGCCAGCGCTTTTCCCACGGCCGCATCCAGTTCGCCCAACGTGCGCTGCAAGAGATCACCTGCAGGTGCAGCCGCAGCATCGTGCGATGGTGCTCGGTGATGCGCCCGCGCAGCGCTTCGCGCAACTCGGCGGCCTTGTTGCGCGCCGTGCCCTGGGCCAGCGCGGCCAGCAGCGCCGGATCGCTCTGGCCGGCCACGATGGCATCGAGCATCGCACGGCCGCTCTTGCCCAGTACATCCGACAGGACGCTGCCCAACTTGAGGTTGGCGACCTCCAGCACTTCTGGATACGCAGCGAGTGCTGGGAGACCTCCYGCACGAGTTGCTTGCGCGTGCGCGTGAGGTCGCGCAACTGCTGGATCGCCTGCGGCGGCACGAAGCTGGAGCGGATCAAGCCGTGCGCSAGCAGATCGGCAATCCACATCGCGTCGTTGACGTCCGTCTTGCGCCCGGGCACGTTGCGAATGTGCGCGGCGTTGGCCAGCACCAACTCGAACTYGGCCTCCAGCACATGCCACACCGGCTTCCAGTACACGCCGGTGGCTKCCATGGCCACGTGGGTGCAGTCGTGCTCGGCCAGCCAATCGGTCAGTTCGAGCAACTGAGCGGTCGTGGTGCCGAAGCTGCGCACCTCCTGATGCATGGGCGGCGAGACGCATCGCAGGCAAGCCACGATGGTGTCCTTGTGCACGTCCAGGCCCGCACAGCGCGTGTAAAGCACTTGCATGAGAACCTCCTGGCGGTTGATGGGCACCGCAGGCAGTCCTCGTCATCGAACTCTACTAAGCGTGCTTCGGGGCGTCGCCGCCCTTTGCCACATTCCGGGGTGCTCGCAGGACTGCGGGTCCAACTATTGAACGGGCTTACCGCACCAAGGGAAGGCCGACCTCGTCAGCAGTGCCCGGCTTCATCCTACGATCACGCGCCATCTATCGCCAGCCATYGGCCCCGCTTCATGCCCTGGGATGGGCCCGCCCGATGGCGAACTATTGAGAGTGCTGCCGTTCAGATCGGGCGCCGGGCCAGAAAGGCCCAGACGCCGGCGGCCGACAGCAGCGAGCCGCCGGCGAAGTTGAAGCGCTGCTGCGCCCTCGGCGAGGCCAGCAGGCGCCGCGCCGAGCCCGCGAACACCGCATAGAGCGTGGCGTTGAGCGCGGCCATCGCAACGAAGGTCAGCGCCAGTACCCACAGCTGCTGCGTCACACCGGCGCGCGGATCGAGGAATTGCGGCAGGAAGGCGACGAAGAAGACGATGCCCTTGGGATTCAATGCGGTCACGAGGTAAGTGTTGGCGAACAGTTTCCAGCGCGAGCCGGGTGCCGCGGGTGCCGCGACGACAGCCGGTGAAATGCCGGCGCGCAGCAGCTTGATGCCGAGGTAGAGCAGGTACAGGCCGCCGACCCATTTGATAGCGGTGAACCAGAAGGCCGAGGTCGCGAGCAGGGCGCCGAGGCCGAGCAGCGACACCACCAGCGCGGTCGAATCGCCGAGCGCGACCGCGGCCACCAGCGGCACGTTGGCGCGCTTGCCGTGCGCCAACGAATAGCTGATGACCGTCAGGATGGTCGGTCCGGGAATGATCAGCAGCACCGCCGATGCAGTGACGAAGGCGAGCCAGAGCTGGAGGGACAAGGGAGTGCTTCCTGTGTGATGGGCCGCCGCGATGCCGGCCTGCGGTGAAATGTTAACTTAACGGTGCCGATCCGAAACGCTGGGGCGGGCCGTCGGCGACGCCGTCGATGGCGGGGTCAGTCCTGGCGTTCAAGGACGACCTCCCAGAGTGTCTTGGGCTGCGCATAGCGCTCGACGACTTGCTCCTCCACGCTGAGCATGCGCCAGCCCGTGGCGAATAGCCGGTCGATCGCGGCGCGATCGAAGAAGCGCTTGGGGATGCCGTCCACCAGGTAGAAATTGTCAGCGACCGGGTCCGCCTCGCGGCTGGCGCCGTGATGGTAGTCATGGGTCGAGTTGAGGCGACACAGCAGCAGGCCACCGGGCCGCAGCTGCCGACGGATGCGCTCGACCATCGCCATCGTCTCCGGCCAGTCGAAGTAATGCAACGAGAGGCTGGCGACTGCCACGCCAACCGTGCCGGCGGCCAGGGGGAAGGGCTCGCGGATGTCCTGGCAAAGCAGCTGCGCGGAGGGCACGCGAGCACGTGCTTCTTCGATGGCCTCGGCACTGACGTCAATGCCCGCCACGCGCAATCCTGCGGCGGCCAGCACTGCAGTGTCGCGGCCGCTGCCACAGCCCAGTTCCAGGATCGATTGAGCGCCGGCGTGCTCGGCCACCAGCGGCAGCCAGCGTTCGAGCCAGGGGTCGGTCGGTGAGAGCGCTTGCATCATCCCTTGCGCTGCCTCGGCCTGGCCGCGATTTCCACCGGTTCGCGGGTCTTCACGGCGCCTTCGAGCTACGCATCCAGGACCAACTGGGTCTGCGTGACCATGGCGCACAGCTTGCCTTCGGCCGACCGGATCGTGGTCTGCCAGACCATCGTGGTCCGCCCGCGGTGCAGCGCCACCGATTCGCCGACCACGGTGGTATCCACCCGCGCGCCGCCGATGAACTTGGTGCTGGAGTCGGTGGTCGTAGTGCGCTTGCCCTTCGGC
>NZ_JBFUIU010001035.1:0-2724 GCF_056401695.1 Variovorax sp. P4_D9 | reverse complement strand
GTCCTGCGACGGCGCAACGGGTGGCGGCCAACAGCCGCCGCTGGTGGCGCAATAGCGCCAAGCAGCTCAACAGCGTGCTGAACATCGCCTGGTTTGACCGTATGGGACTACCCAGACTCTCATGACCTAAAACTCTCGAACCGCCCGGTGCGGACCCGCATGCCGGGTGGTGTGGGAGGGGCGCAGTCTAGGAAGACTGCCCCCTATCCCGATGCCGGCGCTCAGTGCCCCAACTGCACCCACAGCTTGTCCAGCCGCTTGACGCTCACCGGTTGCGGCGTGCGCAGTTCCTGCGCGAAGAAGCTCACGCGCAATTCCTCCAGCAGCCAGCGGAACTCGCTCATGCGCTCGTCGGCCGCGCCCTTGCGCTCGGCCAGCAGCCGCCAGTAGCGCTGCTCCTGCGGCCGCAACTCCGCCAGTCGCTGCGCGTCGCGCGCGGGGTCGGCCCGCAGCTTGTCGAGCCGCAGCGTGATCGCCCTGAGGTAGCGCGCGAAGTGCTGCAGCCGAGGCCACGGCGTGTCGGCGATGAAGCGCTTGCCCAGCAGGCGCTGCAGCTGATGCGCGGCGTCGGCGGTGGCGTCGGGCTGCACCTTGGTGTCCTTGATCTTGCGCAGCGCCAGCCCGTACTCGACCAGGATCACGCCGGCCAGCCGCGCGATCTCGTTGGCGATCAGCGTCAGGCGGCCGCGGCCCTCGTCCAGCCTCTGCCTGAAGGCGAACTCGTCGGTCGGCAAGGGCTCCTGCAGGAAGGCCCGGTCGATCGCCACCTCGATGATCTGCGCGCGCAGTTCCTCGGCGGTGCCGAGCGACATGTAGGCGACCGCCATCTTCTGCAGGTCCGGGATGTTCTTCTCGAGGTACTTCAGGGCGTCCTTGAGCTGCAGCGCGAACAGGCGCCTGAGCCCCGCCCGGTGTTTCGCCGCCGCCACCGCGGGCTCGTCGAAGACTTCGATGGTGACCGCATCGGCCGCGTCGACCAGCGCCGGAAATCCGATCAGCGATTGCACGCCGCGCCGCACTTCCATCAACTCGGGCAGCTCGCCGAAAGTCCAGCCGGTGTAGCGCTGGCCGRCCGGCAAGGCCGGTGTCGCCGGCGACTCGACGACGGTATTGCCGGCCGGCTGCGCCGGGGCCCCCGGCCCACTTGGCGCCGGCTCGGCGGAAGCCCGCACATTGAGCCCGGCCAGCGCCTGGAAAGCACCGCGCGCCTGCGTGCCCCACTCGGCCTTCAGGGCGCCGAGGTTGCGACCCATCCCGAGCTGCCGGCCATGCTCGTCGACCACCCGCAGGTTCATGAAGAGATGCGGCGGCAGCATGTCGAGCTTGAAGTCGGCCCGCTTGACGTCGAGGCTGGTCTGGTCGCGCACCCGTTTCAGCAGCGCGTCGGTCAGCGATCCATGGCCGAAGACCTCGGGTGCGCCGAGCACCTCCGCCAGCCGTGCAGCCGACTCGGGCAGCGGCACCAGGCGGGCGCGCGGCTTCTGGGGCAGGCTCTTCAGCAGGGCCTGGATCTTGTCCTTCAGCATGCCGCTGACCAGCCATTCGCAGCGTTCGTCGCTGACCTGGTTCAGCACGAACAGCGGGACGCTGACCGTGAGCCCGTCCCTGGCGTCGCCCGGCTCGTGCAGGTAGGTCGCGGCGCAGTCGACGCCGCCCAGCCGCAGGGTCGGCGGGAACGACTGGGTCGTGATGCCGGCTGCCTGGTGGCGCATCAGCTCGTCGCGCGTCAGGTAGAGCAGCCGCGGCTGTTCGCGGGACTGGCCGCGATACCAGTTCTCGAAGGTCRGGCCGCTCGAGACCTCGGGTGGCAGCTGGGCGTCGTAGAAGGCGTAGATCAACTCGTCGTCGACCAGCACATCCTGGCGGCGAGACTTGTGCTCGAGTCCCTCGACCTCGCGCACCAGCTTGCGGTTGGCCGCCAGGAAAGGCAGCTTGCTTTCCCACTGCCCGCCGACCAGCGCCTCGCGGATGAAGATCTCGCGCGCCGCGACCGGGTCGACCTTGCTGAAGTCGACCCGGCGCCCGCTGTAGACCACCAGTCCGTACAGCGTGGCGCGCTCCAGCGCGGCGACCTGGGCGCCCTTCTTTTCCCAGTGCGGGTCGAGCAGCTGTTTCTTGAGCAGGTGGCCCGCCACCTGCTCGAGCCACTGCGGCTCGATGTTGGCGATGCCGCGGCCGAACAGGCGTGTGGTCTCGACCAGTTCGGCGGCGACGATCCAGCGGCCCGGCTTCTTCTTCAGGTGGGCGCCCGGATGGCGATAGAACTTGATGCCGCGCGCCCCCAGGTAGGCCTCGTCGTCCTCGAGTTTCCAGCCGATGTTGCCGAGCAGGCCCGCCAGCATCGACAGGTGCAACGGCTCGTAGCCGGCCGGCTGCGTGTTGATGCGCCATTTGTGCTCGGTCACCACGGTGAGCAGCTGCGAATGGATGTCGCGCCACTCGCGCACGCGGCGGATGTTGATGAAGTTCTGCCGCAGCAGCTGCTCGTACTGCCGGTTCGAGAGCTTGTGCGTGTCGCCGTGGCCGCCACGCGCATCGAGGATCCACTTCCACAGCCGCAGGTAGCCGCTGAACTCGCTCTTCTCGTCGTCGAACTTCGAATGCGCCTGGTCGGCCTGCTGCTGCATCTCCATCGGCCGGTCGCGCACGTCCTGCACCGACAAGGCGCTGGCGATCACCAACACCTCCTCGAGCGCGCCGCGCGTGCGAGCCTCGACGATCATC
>NZ_JBFUIU010001034.1:0-2726 GCF_056401695.1 Variovorax sp. P4_D9 | reverse complement strand
CACGGCTTGCGCAAAGCGTGCTTCGTCGATTGCGGATCTTTCGCTCATGGGCACTTCCTCCGGTGAAAAGGGTTGGTGCATACCGCGATGGGCGGGATAACGCCGCCATCAGCAGCCGTGTGCGCACCGAAACGACGTGCTGATGCGCGACTGTACGCCTTCGCAGCCCTGAAGCGACGCGTGCACCACAGCCGCTGGCGTGGCCGTTCGACTTATTGGATGTTGACGACCAATCCAGTCCGGCACATTCCGGGGGCTCAGAGCACGTGACCTGCATTTTTCTGACAAATGCGCCACGGTCTGAACCATGGACCACACCGACTGCGAAATGGCGCGGAACTCCCTATGCGGGGGCCGATCAAATGCGATGCGGGAGGAAGGGGCGAACCCCTTGGAGCAAAGCTCCCGTGGCGGGATGAGCCACTGAGTCCACCGTTGAAACCCGCTCTTGTGGCGGGTTTCTTCATAAGTCGCCAACATTGCATCGAGTTCGCGTAGTGGTTGGGAGCATCCCGCTGGCAACGAGCCGCCTATGGTTGTCATCCGAAGGCTTCGGCAACCAAGTGGCCCGCAATGCCGCAATCCTGATGTGCGCAACTACTTGTCCCGACGATCGCTTGGGCAAAGCGTCATATGGACCTCCTTAACGGGTCGCCGGCGAGCACGGCGAGACGTTCGTCCAGTTGCTGGTCGCCAGGTTCGTCCAGGTACACGTCGGTCGCGAGGTAGTAGCGCGTCGTGTCGCGCTTCACCACGCATCGCACTCCTCCATCCAAGTGGTGCAGCACCCGGCTCAACAACGGCGCTATCACTCCCGTGAACCGACGTTACACCCGGTGGAAGGACTGTCGTATCGGCTAGGCTGTCGGACCCGCCATGGGAGGAGAATCAGGTCATCGGTATCGGCAAGCGAACCGGCGATAGTCAGCGATGGTGGCACGTCGGTTGCGTGCGAACAGAGAAGCAACAGGAGCGAGCATGCAGATCCACATTGGTTTCGAGATGGCGTATCAGTTCCCACAGCCGACGCCGATGATCCTGACATTGAGCGTTCACTATTCGCGTGCGTCCGATCTGGTGCGGCCTGATTATCTCGTCACGAGTCCCTCGGTGCCCATCACCGCATACCGCGATCTGTTCGGCAACTGGTGCAGTCGCATCGTCGCGCCGCAGGGCCGCTTCATCCTCAGCACTGATGCGCTGGTCAACGACACCGGCGCGCCTGATGTCGTTGCTCCTTGGGCCACGCAGACGCCGATCGAACACCTCCCGGAATCGACGCTGGTCTATCTCATCGGCAGCCGTTATTGCGAGACCGATCAGCTCTCCGAGATTGCGTGGCAGCGATTCGGCTCAAGCCCGACCGGTTGGGCGCGCGTGCAGGCAATCTGCGATTTCGTACACCGACACATCGAGTTCGGCTACCAGCACGCGCGTCGAACGCGCACCGCTTTGGACGCCTATAACGAAGGCCACGGCGTTTGCCGTGACTACGCTCACCTTGCGATCGCGTTCTGCCGCTGCATGAACATACCGGCGCGCTATTGCACCGGCTATCTTGGCGATGTTGGCACTGAGCCACCATACGGGACAATGGACTTCGCGGGCTGGTTCGAGGCGTATCTTGGCGACCGCTGGTACACCTTCGACGCGCGCAACAACACACCGCGTATCGGCCGCGTGCTGATTGCACGCGGGCGTGATGCCTGCGATGTCGCGCTATCCACCACGTTCGGCCCGAACACGCTCGAGGGCTTCAAGGTCTGGGCCGACGAAGTCACGGCGGGCCCGACTGTTGACGCCCACGCGAAATCGGATCCACGGTCGACCAATCCTTCATTGGGCGCGAACTGACCCGCGCTTCATCTGCATCATCGCGAAATGGGACGTGCGCTGCAGCATCCAGCCGTCGTCGCCCGGCCAGATCTGCGATCGCGCGTTGCTGCTCGCGGCAAGACCCTGCATCAGCAACACTACCCGGTTCAAGGTCCGTGTGCAGTCTCGATCGAAACAGACGGCGTTCAGGCGGTGTGGGCGCGGTCCAGTCCGTCGCTCCAGACCACAGCGCGGGCTGCGCGGCAGCTCTGCAGCGGTTACTGTCTTTCCCCCGCCGCACGGCGATCTCGCGCTGTGAGGCCGATTTCTGTCACTCAGGTGCGAAGGAGATCTCAGCATCGACGACCGTCTCAAGGGGTTCCGGACATTCGCGATCACTCTTCATAGCGGACGTTCGCGCTACGGCCGATCACGACCCCCTCAGACCGACCGTTGCCGTCCGTCGGATCCACCGGAACAGGCCTGGCTCATGGCTTTGTGCTCGGGTGTTCGTTCCGAAACGCTGCCTCTCCGGCGTCCGACACCTCGACCCACTTCTTGTCGGGCGCTGCGTCTGCGACGTAGTTGTCGTGCCAGTTCCACCACTTGTAGGTCGGAGTCTGAGGATAGCCCTCGGGCGAGTCTTCCCAGACCTCCTGCCGGCCCAGCGGCGTGATGTCGAGGTAGTTCCAGGTGCCCCCCATCTGCTCGTCGCCGCGGTTGTTGATGAAGTAGGTGCGGAACACGCGGTCGCCGTCGCGGTAGAACACGTTCGTGCCGTGCCACTCGTCCACGCCGAAGTCGGCGTCGAAGCTGTCTGTGAGGGTAAACCACGGCATCTCCCAGCCCATCCGCGTCTTCAGCCGCGCGATGTCGGGCTGAGGCGCACGCGAGACGAAGACAAGGGAGGG
>NZ_JBFUIU010001033.1:0-2738 GCF_056401695.1 Variovorax sp. P4_D9 | reverse complement strand
CCGACGCCCCGATGCCCGCCGCCAGCAACAGCGCCGACGACGCCAGCCCGAGGGCGCGCCTTCGCCCGCTGCCCGGGCCGGCCAGCGAATGGCGTATGCCGAGGATGACCAGCGACCACCAGGCCGGAAGCAGCCAGTTGACCTTCGAGTTCGTGCGGAAGCTGACTGCGACGAAAAGCAGCAGCGGAATCAGCGCACTCAGCAGCAGCAGCAATTCGCGGGGCTCGATGCGGCGGGCGAACCAGGCCCGCAATCCGCGCCAGGCGGCGCCGAGCGACAGCGCGAACAGGTACGGCGACAGCAGCAGGAACTGGGTGGCCAGCAGGAGCCCGAAGAAGCGCGGCTTCAGGCCGCCCATCGACTCGAAGCGCCGACCGCTCTGGAAAGCCAGGGACACCCATTCGTGCTGCGCGTTCCACACCAGGACCGGCGAGAAGATCAGCAGCGCCAGCAGCGCTGCCAGGTAGGGCTGCGGCCGTCGCAGCCAGTGCCACTGAGCCGGAACCGCCAGCAGGTACAGGCCGACGACGGGCAACAGCAGGACGCCCGAATACTTGCCGAGCCAGCTGAGGCCCATGAAGACGCCGGCCGCATACCACCACCGCCCGTCGCCGCTCCGGCTGGCTCGCCAGACGGCCCAGATCGTGCCGATCCAGCCGAACAGCAGCGGCCCGTCCGGTGTCGGGCCGAAGCCATACAGTTCGTACAGGAGCGTCAAGTTGAGCGCGAGCACCGCCCAGAACGCCAGCCGTCGATCGTCGAACATGTCCAGCACGAGGCGGGCCCACAGCAGATTCCAGCCCAGCGACCACAGCACCGCCGCGGCCTTGATGCCGAACGCGGTCTGGCCCAGCAGTGTCGTCGTCAAGGCGATGCCATAGCTGGCCAGCGGCGGATGATCGAAATAGGACCAGTCCGGAAAGCGGCTCCAGGTCCAGTAATACGCTTCTTGGGGCGTCAGCGGCGCGTACGCGGCCAGCAACAGGCGAAGCAGCGTGACGCCGGCGATCAGCCACGCGATCGCCCGGCCGCCTTCAGCCAGCGGGGGTCGATCGGTTGGATAGGAGACGGTCGGCGAGGGCATCAACGGATCACGCTGCCTCGACCGGCACAAGAACTGGAACCCGACGACGATGCATGCACCCGACCAGGGGCACTGAAGATTTTCAACGGCATGAGACTACTAGGCGAATAAGTTCGAGCGCAACCAGAATGACCAACGCGGTGCCCGAACGGCAACGTATTCCGGCCGATATTGTGGCCTGATTGTCACGGACGAGTTCCCGCTCGTTGGGGCATCGTCTCCGCCAGTACGGCGAAAAGGCGTCCGAATCCACCGCCGGGTAGACCAAAAGTTGTCGTGAAGGTCGATGCATCCGTTCGCAATTGTGACTGGCCGGCCCTGCGCGCTGGCTGATCGTGCGTCTACGATCTGCCATCGCCATCCAAGCTGCCACGGCTTCACCGACACCATGCACATCGCCATCCTTACCTTCGAGGGCTTCAACGAGCTCGACTCGCTCATCGCGCTAGGCATCCTCAACCGCGTCAAGGGACCGGACTGGCGGGTATCGATCGCCAGTCCGACCGCGCGCGTCCGATCGATGAACGGCGTGGTGCTCGAAGCGCAGGCATCGATTCGCGAGGCCGGTGCGGCCGACGCGGTCATCGTCGGCAGCGGCATGCAGACGCGGGAGGTCGTCGCCGATGCGGCGTTGATGGCTCAATTGCAGCTCGACCCCTCTCGGCAACTGCTGGGCGCCCAGTGCTCCGGCACGCTCGTACTGGCCAAGCTGGGGCTGCTCGACGGTGTCCCGGCGTGTACCGACCTGACGACCCGGCCCTGGGTCGAAGCGGCCGGCGTCGCCGTGCTGAACCAGCCTTTCGTTGCCAGAGGCAACGTGGCAACCGCGGGCGGCTGYCTGGCGTCGCAATATCTGGCCGCCTGGGTCATTGCCCGCCTGGTGGGCCTCGAGGCGGCCCGGAGCGCGATGCACTACGTCGCGCCCGTGGGAGAAAAGGAAGACTACGTCTCGCGCGCGATGCGAAACATCACGCCTTTCCTGGAAGCCACGCCTGCCTCTACGTGAACTCGGTGGTTGTCGATTCCATCGCGGCGATCACATGCGCAGCATCTTTCCCGGATTCATGATGCCCAGCGGGTCGAGGGCACGCTTGACGTCGCGCATCAGCGCGATCGCCTCGCCGTGTTCGACTTCGATCTGGCCCATCCGGTGCAAGCCGACACCGTGCTCGCCGGTGCAGGTGCCGCCCATCCGGATGGCGCGCAGGGCGACGCGCTCGGCCAGCGCCTCGGCCCTGGCGCGCGCAGCGCGATCGCTGTCGTCGTAGATGATCCCGAGGTGGAAGTTGCCATCGCCCACGTGGCCGACGATCGGGGCGCAGAGCCCGCTGTCCCGGATATCGGCCTCCGTTTCCGTGATGCATTCGACCAGTGCCGAGATCGGGACGCAGGCGTCGGTGCCCATCGAACTCCAACCCGGATGCATCGCCAGGTTGGCGTGGTAGCACGAGTGGCGGGCCTTCCACAGGCGCGAGCGGTCCTCGGGCCGGTCGGCATAGCGAAACCCGCTGCCACCGTTGTCGATGGCGAGGCCTTGCACCATGCCCACCTGCTCGGCCACCGCCGATTCGCTGCCGTGGAACTCGACGAACAGCGTGGGCCGTGCCTCGAATTCGTCGAGCTTCGAGTGGCGGATGCAGGCATCCATCTGCAC
>NZ_JBFUIU010001032.1:0-2741 GCF_056401695.1 Variovorax sp. P4_D9 | reverse complement strand
GCGGCGGCCTTGAGCGCTGCGCTGCCGCGTGAGCCAGGGGTGACGCAGGCAATCCCGCCTGTGTCACTCCAGGAGTCCCTCATGACCTCTTCCGACTCATCATCCATCGCCGCAACCTTCGCCGCTCGCGAAGCCCTCTCGCTGCAGGAACTGGCCCGCGCGGCACCGGCAGCCTTCGCGGACCACGCCGCCGAATCGACCGGCCCCAACTACGTCTTCATCAGCACCCGGGACATCGTCTCGGCCCTGACGGACGCGGGCTTTGCGCCAACGCATGCGATGCAGACGCGCAGCCGCGACGGCCATGCTGCCTATGCCCGGCACATGCTGCGATTCCAGCCGATCGTTCATGCGCTGGCGCTGGACGACGTGGTGCCGCAGATCGTGCTGATCAACTCGCACGACGGGCGCAGCGCCTACCAACTGCGCGCGGGCCTTCATCGGCCGGTCTGCACCAACGGCCTGCTGACGCCGATCGGCGACTTCGGCCTCGTCCATGTGAGCCACCGCGGCAACGTGGTGCGCCACGTGGTCGACGCGGCGCAGCAGATCACCCGCGAGTTCGGCCGGGTCGGGGAAGTGATCGAGGAGATGCGCGGGACGACGCTGTCCGGAGGCCAGCAGCTGGACTTCGCGCGCGAGGCGCTGACGCTGCGGTTCGCGGACCGGGCCGAGCCGCCGCTGCAACCAGCGCAGCTGCTGGAGCGGCGCCGCGTGGCGGACATCGGTGACGATGTCTGGCGGACGTTCAACGCTGTGCAGGAGGGGATCCTGCGCGGCGGGCTGTGCGGGCGCACGGCCAGTGGCCGCGCGATGCGCACGCGGGGCATCCGCGCCATTCGGGAGAATGTGCGCCTGAACACCGGGCTGTGGAAGCTCGCACTGCGGCGGATTGGCCGCTGACGCGGCCAGGGCCGGAGGCAGGCTCCGGCCCTTTCCGTGGCGCTGCGGCGCTCAGGAATCCCGGCTTCGGCCGTGCTGCGATGGGTGGGGCCTTCCGCCCATCTGCAGGGAGGCCTCGGCCTGCTGCGGGCTGCGCGTGGCACGCTCCAGGGCGTAGCGGGCGCACAGCACCTCGAGCTGCTCGGCCCAGGACCGATGCGGGTCGGTCGCTCCTGGACCGGGGCGCCCACTCCCATCCTGCTGCGCCGCCATCTGCACCTCGGACCGAGCAGGCACGGCGACGCCGGCGCGTCGCAGGATGTGGGCCTTCTGGTCGAGGGTGGGCTCGCAGTAGCGCCCAATGCGTGAAGTCGCTCGAGCGCCATGCGGGGCAACCGCAGACGGGTTGATGGTGTGACCACTCACTTGCGATATGTCATAGGCCCAGTTTAACTCGTTCAAACTGGGCGTCGGCTTCAGTCCTGCATGTCGTCGGGCCACAGCTGCCTTCTGTGCACACACGAAGGATTCGTACCGCATCGCCGAGGATGCGATATGCGACGAGGTAGGGCGTATTGCTGATGACCAGTTCTCTCGTATCGTTGACGCGACCGGGGCGCCTGAACTCCGGGTGGGCCGTCAAGACTTCGATCTGCTGCGCGATCCGTTCGTCCACCATCAGCGCGGCGCGGGGGTGCTGATCGATGTCGCAGTAGTCGAAATCCTGTCCCGGTCTTCGATCGCCAAAGGGGACCATTCAATCCTCACGTGCCGCCCTCGGCGCTCCTGCGCAGCGTCGTCGCGCGGCGCTTGGCAAAGCGCTCTGCCATGTCATCGTGCGGGATGGTCGGACGCTGATCGCCCGGCCATGGGAGATACGACGAGGGCGCGACCTCGCTGAGCACATGCCGTGACTGCGCGTTGGGTGCGATTCTCTCCCGGAGGGTTTCGCATTCGCGCAGGGGGTGAGGTCATCTCCGATCGGTTTCGACGCTGAACGCGTCCCTCGAACGGCTCCTTGCTCATCGCGGTGTGAATGCTCACATATGAGTCCACTTCATTGGTCGCGGGGGTGCGTCACTGGACGTTTGTGTAGATCGGATACAACAAGGCCACCGGCAGGCCCGCGGGTCAGCGCAGCCGCGCAACACCTGTGGCGTCGCGCCGAGAATTCAACTCGTCGAACGCATCGACGCATAGTCGTCTGCGGGAAACCGGGGCTGACGTCAAGGCGTCGTGCGGGAGTCGGTGGGAGGGCGGATGAGGACAGTCGGAATCGCTCGGTTCACTTCGGGGCCGGCGCGAGCGACCGCGGGCCGGATATCTGCCACATATCTCACGAACGCAGCAGGTTCCTTGCGTCAGGCGAGGCGCGAATGACGGAGACTGCGGGCATGCGTAGCAGCGATGTCGTTGCCGACAAGAGCAGTCGCGAGTTCGCCGAAACCTCGGACGACGCAGCGATGCCGAGCGATGCGGGAACCCTCGCGGCCTTCGAGCGCAGGATAAGACTCGAGGAATCGGCGGTACGACGACGCTTCAGGCAARACGTTGCGATGGCGATCATCTTCGCGMTGGCCGCACTGACACTGGTCTTGATCGTGCAGGTCGGCCACTCGTCCTGACCCCCCACCAGAGGCGTGGCCCTGGGCCGATGGCTACCGTAAAGCCAGGACCGCCGCCCGTGCGCGGACATCCCGAAGGGAGCTTTTGCTGTTCGACTACCAGACCTGGCTGACCCTGACGGCGGGTGTCGCGCAGGCAGCGGCGGCCGCCGAAGCAAGCCGGACCGGCCCCGTGTAATTCCCCCGACTCCAGGCGTCCAGCTCCAGCGCAGTCGTCAGCGACTCTTCATGTAC
>NZ_JBFUIU010001031.1:0-2741 GCF_056401695.1 Variovorax sp. P4_D9 | reverse complement strand
TGCCAGCATGATGCCGAGCAGGCCGTGCGCCGTGAGCTGCCCGATCGCCGACCAGGTCAGGATGGCGAGCGACACGACCGCCCACAACAGGATCGGGTACGCAGAGTGCAGGCGGGAGGACAGTCGCCAGCTCTTGCCGATGCCGACGACGATGACCGCCACCTTGAAGGCGGTGAACACGTAGCCGATCAAGCCGCCTTCGAGCAGGACGCGGCTGGCCTCGACTTCGGCCAGCGCGAAGGCGCCGGTGCTGCCGGTGCGGGTATAGGTGGCCAGGTTGGAGCCCAGGCCGATGCCGTACCCGAGCCAGGAGAATTGATCGTACGCAGAGGCTTGACCGAGGAAGATGATGAGTACGCGGCCCCAGAAGTCCTCGACCTCGGAGGCCTCCTGGAAACGCTGTTCGGTCACCGTGATCGCGCCGCTGAAGGCAAAGAACAGCACCGCAAGCAGTACCAGCCCGGCGACGACGCCCACGACGGCCCTGGCCTTGGCCTTGCCCTGCGCCAGCCAGAGCCGGCCGACGAAGTAGCCCGCGATCATCAGGCCCGACAGAACGACGGCGGTGCGCGATCCGCTCACCATGCTCGAGATGATGAAGGCGGCCAATACCACCGCCGCGAACAGAGTCTGAAACGGGGTCCGCTTTCGCGCCTCGGCAAACGCGAACACCAGCGGCGTCACGAGCGCCAGGTAGGTCGTGAAGCCGGCCGTGAAGCTGAAAGTGCCGGTGGTCCGGACGACGCCGGCAATCGCCAGGAAGACGTCGGTCTCGTCGCCATCGATCTGGCTGTTGATGCGCGCGCCCGGCGGCGAATAATGCTGCAGCACGGCCAGCGGAGCCATCAGCAGCAAGCTCCCGACGACGACCCTCATCGCAGCCCGATAGTCGGCCTCGTTCATCGTGGCGGCGGCGGCCACGCCGAACCAGATGTACAGCAGCCAGAAGCGCAGCCCGATCAGCAGCACGGTGGGCGAACTCTCTCCGCCAACGAGTTGCAGCAGGCCCCAGGCAATGACCAGGCACGACCACACGAGCAGCGCCTGGGTGATAGCCTTCTGCCGCTGCAGCGCGCCCTTGCGCAGGGCATAGGCGATCACGTAGATCGCCAGCAGGTCGCGTACCAGCAGCAGCGGCAGCGTGACTGACGAACTCACCCATTTCCGGACCGCCCCCTCCAGCACGATGATGAGGAACACCGCGATGAAGGCTTTACCCGCCCGCGTCAGCGACGATTGCCGCGCCGGCGCATGGGAATAGGAGGCAACTGTACTCATTGAACAAATTCCTCGAACAACTCTCCTGCGCGGCGTCGATAGCTGGCCCACGAGAACGCCTCTCCGGACTGGCGGGCGATGGCGCGGGCAGCATGCAACTGCGCCGGGCTTCGAGCCAACTCCCGCAGCAGCGTATGCAATGGCTCGACCTCCGGCTGGACGATCCAGCCACTGCCTGGATAGGCCTCGATCATCGCCTTGGCGCCGGTGTTCGTCGAGACCACCGCGGGTGTTCCGCAGGCCATCGCCTCGGCGACCACCATGCCGAACGAGTCGAAGCGCGAAGGCAGCAGCAGGCAGTCGGCACGCGCGAGGATCGAGAACAGCTCGCCCTGCGGCACGCTTGGCGTGTGGCGGGCATTGGGCGTGGCGAGCACGGCGCTCAGCAACTCGGCGTCGGCGACACCGCCGACGAACTCCAGGTCGTAGGCGATGCCCTCGGCATGCAGCCTTCGGAAGGCGGCGACGATGCTGTCGATCGACTTCAGCCGGCTCAGCGCGCCGGCGAAGACGAAGCGCGGTGGACCGTCGTGGGCCTGCCACGCCGGCAGGCCCTGCGGCAGCTCCGCGCCCAGCAGCATCGGCCGGACCTTGTCGGCCGGCACGCCGTTGGCCGTGTAGCTTTCCGCCGCCAGCGGGGAGCAGGTCAGGATCAGGTCGGCCAAGCGAATCTCCTCGTCCTTGCGGCGGTTGATCTCGGGCGTGTAAGGGGTTTCGCTCACGCCCAGCAGCCGGGCGGCGGTCTTGTGGTGGAAGGCGGCCGCATCCAGCACGCAGCGCGCGCCGACCGCCTTGGCCGCCTGGAAGGTGTGATAGGCCGAGTTTTCGTAGGCGACCACGACTTTCGGCCTGAACTGCAGTATCTGCTGCGCGGCCCAGCGGTCGAACCAGTGGAAGATGCGGTGCATGGTGTCCGAGCCCGGAGCGCCGAAGGGGACCGACTTCGACAAGCGCATGGCAAGCTGGAAGCGGGCCGGATGGCGTCGCAGCGAGCGGGGGATCTGGACCTTGCGGACCTTCGCGCGGTAGTCGGCGGGCAACCACCACGGCAGCGCTTCGCCGTCTGCCACCACCGGCACGCCGGACCAGTAGGACTGCAGCAGCGAGCGCTCGTGCAGCGCCAAGGCGAGCTGGTGCGAGTGCTGCAATCCGGGATGCGTGACCAATACCGGCGTCATGGACGCGGCTCGACGCCGTGGACGGGCGAATTCGCCGGACTTGCCGGATCGGCGCGGCGTCCGATCCATGCCTCAAAGGGCGGGAGCAGGGCGACCGGGTCGTAGCAGAGGTCGGCAGGGCGTGCGTTCAAGCGAATGACGGCCGGGTTGCCGATCGCAACGGCCAGCGGCGGCACGTCCTTCGCGACCACCGCGCCCGCGCCCACGACTGCGCCGTAGCCGATCGTGACACCGGGCAGGATGGTTGCGCCGACAGCGATCCAGGCGTAGTCCTCGATGTGCACG
>NZ_JBFUIU010001030.1:0-2746 GCF_056401695.1 Variovorax sp. P4_D9 | reverse complement strand
AAGTTCATGAGGCCCGTAACCAGCGGCATCGCGACGAAGAAGATCATGATCACGCCGTGGGCTGTGAAGATCTGGTCGTAGTGGTGCGGCGGCAGGAAGCCCGCGTTGTCGCCGAAGGCGAAGGCCTGCTGGGCCCGCATCATGATCGCGTCGGAGAAGCCGCGCAGCAGCATCACCAGCCCGAGGATGATGTACATGATGCCGATCTTCTTGTGGTCGATGCTGGTGATCCAGTCGCGCCACAGCGTGCCCCAGACGCGGAAATAGGTGATCGCGGCAAAGATCGCGACGCCGCCGAGGGCGACCGCGATGAAGGTCGCCAACAGGATCGGTTCGTGTAAAGGAATGGCCTCCCAGGAGAGGCGGCCGAAGATGAGCTTCGTCAGGTCGGGATGGTCGGGCATCTTATTCTTCTCGGATGCGGGCGGTGGAAAGCGGAAGCGAAAGTCCGGCGGGATCGTTGACGCTGCACATGGCCGTCACGTAGGTGCGGGGCGGAATGCTGGCCGCGGGCTGCCAGCGGCGCGGCGCGACGTTGTAGGCGCCGACCTTGCCGAGGCCGCCGCCGGCGTCGATGGCCATCATCTGGTCCATGCACATCTTGTTGCGGTCGACGCAGCGGTTGACGATGGCGTTGTAGAGGTCGGGCGCGACCGTGGCGAAGCGGCGCACGGGGTCGCGCTCGCTCGGGCGCTCGAGTTCCAGGTAGGCGGCGCGGCTCAGCTCGCCGCCGGCCGCCTTGGCCTTCCGGACCCAGGCCTCGAAGTCGGGTTCGCTCACGCCGTGGAAGCGGAAGCGCATGCCGGAGAAGCCGGCGCCGCTGTAGTTGGCCGAGAAGCCCTCGAAGTCACCTGGCTTGTTGATCACCGCGTTGAGCTTGGTCTCCATGCCCGGCATTGCGTAGATCTGGCCGGCCAGTGCCGGAATGAACAAGGAGTTCATCACCGAGGAGGCGGTGATCTTGAAGACGATCGGCCGGTCGACCGGGGCCGCCAGCTCGTTCACCGTGGCGATGCCCTGCTCGGGGTAGATGAAGAGCCATTTCCAGTCGAGTGCGACCACTTCGACCGTCAGCGGCTTGACTTCGGACGGCACCGGGCGGCCGGCTTCGAGGCGGCGCAGCGGGCGGTAGGGGTCCAAGGTGTGGGTGCTGATCCAGGTGATCGCGCCGAGGGCGATGATGATCAGCAGCGGGGCGCCCCAGATCGCCAGTTCCAGTTCGGTGGAGTGGTCCCAGTCGGGCGAATAGTTCGCCTCCTTGTTCGTCTGCCGGTAGCGCCAGGCGAAATAGACCGTGAGGGCGATCACCGGCACGATGATCAGCAGCATCAGGACCGTGGAAACGACGATCAGCTGGCCTTGCTGGCGGGCGATGTCGCCGGATGCGTTCAACAGCACCATGTCGCAGCCCGCCAACAGGGCGAGCGGGAGCAGGAGCAGTCCGCGAAAGTTCTTGAGGGGAGGCATGCCGGGAAATGAGCAATGGGTGCGCAAAAGGGACCACAATCTACTTCGTTTGGCGACTGCGGGATATTGGACGTTTTGTCCTATGGCGGCAATCTCGATTCAGTGAGACCCTCGGAGTATCCAGTTGAACACGACCCCCAAGCAGAAATGACGACGTCCAGCATCCGTCCTTCCAGCGTCTCCTCGCCGCTGCACGGCACCCAGCATGACAGCCCCGAAGCCGCCTCGGACCATTCGCCGATCGCTCCCGGCGAGATCGCGGTCGGCGTGATCATCGGCCGCGCCTCGGAGTATTTCGACTTCTTCGTCTACGGCATCGCCTCGGTGCTGGTGTTCCCGGCGGTCTTCTTCCCAATGGAAAACCGGCTCGAGGGCACGCTCTACGCCTTCGTGATCTTCTCCTTCGCCTTCATCGCCCGGCCCTTCGGCACCGTGGCCTCGATGGCGATCCAGCGCCGCTTCGGCCGCGAGGCCAAGCTGACCGCCGCCTTGTTCATGCTCGGCATCTCGACCGCCGGCATCGCCTTCCTGCCGGGCTATGCCAGCATGGGCTTCGCCTCGATCGTGCTGCTGTCCATCCTTCGGGTCGGCCAGGGCATCGCGCTCGGCGGCTCCTGGGACGGGCTGCCCTCGCTGCTGGCACTCAACGCACCCCCGAACCGCCGCGGATGGTACGCCATGCTGGGCCAGCTGGGTGCGCCCGTGGGTTTCTTCGTCGCCAGTGCCCTGTTCGCGTACCTCTACTCGAGCCTCTCGATCGAGGACTTCCTCGATTGGGGATGGCGTTACACCTTTTACGTTGCGTTTGCGATTAATGTCGTCGCGCTGTTCGCCCGCCTGCGCCTGGTCGCCACCAACGAATACGACCGCCAGCTCGAGGAGCGCGAACTGGAGCCGGCCGACGTCGTCGAGATCATGCGCTCGCAGGGCTACAACCTGGTTATCGGCGCCTTCGCCGGGTTGGCGAGCTATGCGCTGTTCCACCTGGTCACGGTGTTCCCGCTGTCTTGGATCACCTTGTATTCGAGCCAGTCGGTGAGCGAATTCCTGGTCATCCAGATGGTCGGCGCGGTGCTCGGCGCCTGCGGCATCGTGGCTTCGGGCGTGATTGCCGACCGCATCGGCCGGCGCAACACCCTGGGCAGCCTGGCGATTGCAATCGCGGTGTTCAGTGGCTTCGCGCCGACGCTGCTGGACGGCGGCAAGCTCGGCCAGGACGTCTTCATCCTGCTGGGCTTCGTGATCCTGGGCCTTTCCTACGGTCAGGCGGCCGGTGCGG
>NZ_JBFUIU010001029.1:0-2750 GCF_056401695.1 Variovorax sp. P4_D9 | reverse complement strand
CACCTCGACGATGTTCTCGGCGACCCAGCCGCCAAGGATCTCGATCCTTTCCGGATTCGACGCGGTGGGCG
The DNA here is from genome assembly GCF_056401695.1 of Variovorax sp. P4_D9. NCBI lineage: Bacteria > Pseudomonadati > Pseudomonadota > Betaproteobacteria > Burkholderiales > Comamonadaceae > Variovorax > Variovorax sp. P4_D9. The sequence goes on along the minus strand of NZ_JBFUIU010001029.1, from coordinate 2,679 downwards.
CATGGCGAAACTCGAACTTGCCGAAAAGCGTGGTCGTCAGGGCGGAGTCCGGTTGCGGCGGCTCGGTGGGACGCGGGGGCCAAGTGGTGCCCGGTTGGGCGCCGTCGATGGGCGGAGTCAGCAGCGTCAGGCCTCTGCTCGCCAATGCATCGAACGTGCTTCGATCGACGAAACTGCTCTGTTCGAGCCCAAGCTTTCTTTGGAATTGAGTGATCGCGTCGCGCGTGTTCGGGCCGAACAGCCCGTCCGCGGAAAGGGTCGCGCCCTCGCTCGCGACAAGGAACTCCTGGAGACGGCGAGCGTCGTTTCCCTCGTCCCGATAGCGCAGTTCGTAATTCATGGGAGCTCCAGGCGGACTATGACAACGGCTCCAGGAAGGCGGTGTGGACGGCCCCGTCCGCCCCGCCATTCCCGTCGACATCGACGATCGCCCAGTCGCGAAAGCGGGAAAGCAGTTCGATCACCGTGCCGGGTGGGAGCAGGCGACGCACCTCGAACTCGGTGCCGGGGCCGGCGCGCAACCGAAGCCCATCGGCCGCGGTGGTCCGGAAGCGGTTGGTGACGGAAACGATCGGGCCGGAGGCAGTGGACGAGGCTTGAAGGGGATCCAGCTTGTCGAAGAGACCGAAGGCGGTGGCCGCCGGGTTGAGTTCGTCGACGTCGACCCCGAGGCCGCAAAGGGTGCTTGGCAAGCGCTGAAACAGAGTCCATCGCCCGCTTTCCTTGAACGCCTTGCTGCCGTGATGGCCCGTGGATTGCGACAGCCACGCGAACTCGCAAAGATTCCGCGACAGGAGCCCTTCGAGGACCACCCCGTTTCCGTAGGCGCCGATGGCAAAGCGCTTGGAGAAGGCGCCACTGTCGACGACCTCGTGGATGGCCTCGAAATGAGGAACGACATTGCTCTGGAACTGCGATGCATTGCAGTCGAAATCGACGGCGAAGTAGATGGCCGAGCCGTCCGGCTGCCCGATCGTCTCGATCGCATACTTCAGGGAGTATTCGGCGTCCTGCCGGCCTCGTTGCCTCGAGAACGAAGTGGCGCCGTCGCCTCCGGCCTGGTGGACCGTGGCAATGGAAGCGCCGGCGTCGAGGATGGCCTCGGCTTCGGCGCGGATCAGGCGCTTTTCCGGTTGGCCGGTCGTGCGTGCGTAGTACCTGATGATGGTTTGCACCCCCTGGCCTTGCATGCAGCCCAGTCGGCTGGTCGTCCGGCGATTGGTGTCGATGATCATGAGGGCTCCCGAGTCGGGGTGCGATGTCAGGCCGGCGCCTTGCAGTCGCTGCCCATCTCCGTCTTGCTCAGCTTCAGCGGGCGGATCTTCGCTTCGACGAGCGGGGTCACGATCTCCTTGCGGAACAGTTCCCGATCCTCGGCCGTATCCGTACCGGACCGGGACACTTCGATGGCGACGCGGCCGTCAGGAAATCGCCACTCTTCCACCTTCAAGTCCCCGACCTTGAGGCGAGTCGTCTTGCTCGTGCACGGTGCGAACTGGGCGGCCTTCAGAGCGGCCGGGATTGGAGGGGAGTTCTTCTTGGACTCGACGGTGCAACTGAGCGAGTGCGCGCGCCTGATGGCGCTTGGGGACGTGAAACTCACATCGACTTCGTCCTTGGGTGGGTCCGTGGTTTCCCCCGCAGGGCATTCATCGCCCGAGAACTTCAGTGCCTTCGGCAGGGGCGCATCGCTTCGCAGCTTGTAGGTCAACTCGAAGCGCGGCTTGCTGGTGCGAATCCGCTCGCGCAGGATCGCGTTGATGTCGGGCCTGGGCTTCGACAGGACGGCATACCGGATCTCGAAGACGTCCTCATCGAATTCTCCCGACGTCAGCCTCGACAATGCTTCGGCGGCGGTTCTCGGGCCGCCCTGGGAAGGATCCCAGCGGATCGCATACTCAGCGGGCCCGGCGACCGCGATGGCCGATGCCGCGAGAGTCCCGCACACGATGAAGAGGGACGCAAGCTTTCGGTACTTCATGTCGACCTCCTGCCAGTGAGGCCATGCTAAGTCTTTCGCGGTGCGTCGCATCACCAGAACTGGTGACGGGCTGAAAGGGCCGCAGGGTCGCGAGTCTCGCTCACAAAGGGGTGCGTTCAATCCGGCCCTCGGCGGCGCCACSGMTGCGCCTTCGATGCCGTGCTTCTTCAGAGAGCCCGCCACGAAGCCGGAAGCCTTCATCTCCTCGATGAAGCCGCTGAGCCACGCCTGCGATGCGACGCGGCCCTTGGGCACGCCCATGGCCTGTTCGATGACCATGAAGCGCCCTGGCAGGAGGCGCACGCCGCCCACGCGCTTTGCATCCGCTTCCAACTGCTGCTTCACGCCGGCCGCCACCTCGAGGTCCTGGGCGAGGAACAGCCAGTTGTTCGTGCTGACGATGGCCGCCTACAACCTCGTGCGCATGCGGACCTTGGCAGAAGTCCGTCCGTTGGCCCAGTAGCGGGTCAGAGAGAGCCGAAAACGCGCCTTTGAAGCGGGAAAACAGCGCGGAACGTCGAAATCTCACAACCGCCATCTTCAGTCCGCAGGATACGCCGCGCTGTCCATCGGCCTGTGGGCGATGCAGTTCGCCGACTGGCTGCCGCGGGCCTACCTCCAGGGCCCGCTGTGGCATGCACACGAAATGCTGTTCGGCTTCGCCCTCGCCGTGATCGTCGGCTTCCTCTTCACCGCGG
>NZ_JBFUIU010001028.1:0-2753 GCF_056401695.1 Variovorax sp. P4_D9 | reverse complement strand
ATGTCGCTGAGGATCTGCTTGATGATCGCCAGTTTGGGCGGCACCTCGGCCTCAAACAGAACGGGGAACTGCGTTGAAGGCGCAAAGATTTCCTTGGCCAGTACATTGATATGCCACCCCGGTTGGCGCTTCGTCGCAAGTCGTATCAGTGCGTAAATCAACACGCGCAGTTTCGCCGTAGCAGGCATCTCACTTTCGAAACTGATCACTCAAGGCTCCAGCCTCCAAGTGCTGGGCCGGTCACGCTCCAGGCCACTACCAAGCGCCCACCGAGCGCCGTCAAGCGACGGTCGCGACGGTCAGCCGAAGCTGGCCACCCTTGAAACGGGGGACTAGCAGTTTCCTTTTTTTGCCTGTCCGGGCGGGCATTGCTTTCCGTACCCGCCGCCTGAATTGCCTGGGCCCTCGGGGTAGACAACACACCCCCCGAGCATGGCCATTGCGAAGAGTGCTGCGACTAGCTTCTTCATGGAATGTCCTTTTGCATCGTTGGAATGCGAGCATAGCTGCCGTGTTTTGATACCCCGATCAACTCGATGAGCTGGCGGCCGATCTGTGGCGCGATGAGCGCTTGCGAGCCATGGCACCGGCGCAGGCGGCCGTGGAGTGGCTGGCCCCCGTCACGCCGCCCGCGGTCGCCGCTGACCAGCCTGCGGGTTGAGGCGAGGACACGAGCAGCCCATTGGGCCCAGCGCGGAGATTGAGCCTTCAGCTAGGCGACTGGGATTTTGCAAATGTCGGGATAGAGATCGGGCGCGCCATTTCATAGAAGCAATTGATCGCGCCCACGATAGCGCCTCGTGAGTCTCGAAGCGGCCGTATGTTGACAATCACCGTCACCCGGGAACCGTCGGGGCGCTCGATCACTACCGGGGCGTCGGTTGCCGAGGCGACAGTCCCGCTCACCACTTAGGCCATAGGACATTCGTCGTGCGGCAGCGGCGTGCCATCGAGAAGAAACATCTGATGAGAACCGCAGAATTTCTCGTCGGTGTCACCGAGCACAGGTGCTCTGCCCCATAGCTTTGTCGCGAGGTCATTGAACTTGACGATGACTCCGTCAGCGTCAATCAAGTATGTCGCGATGGGACAAAGGTCGAACAGGACGCGAAATTCTTCAGCGCTCTGGTAGATCTCGTCCACGGTACTCGAGCCCTGAAACTCGATGGGAGCGATCCCGGGTCCGGGTGACGTGGCGTCAATCATGGTTAGCTTCCTCGGCAAACGTGGGCGTGGTAGCTGTCGGCGCCGTCGAATCGACCTCCTCACCGTCCCCGTTGTGCTTAGAGTACTCTGAAGCTATACCCCGCAGTAAAGTATTCCAATGTGCAGCCGCTACCAAGCCGAGAAGCGCCGCAAGCAGATCGAAAACTTGCTGCCCGCGTAGCGGAGGTGCCTGTTTTTTCGGCATCGCGTCCGAGGGCTGGAGTCGATCCCCGACGTTTCGCATGCAGTTTTTTGTCCACGGGCCTAGTGGAGAACCCTGATCAGCCCCCGCGCTCAGCCTTTCGCCAGTCACATGGCGGCACCGGGTCGGCATCGCGCCCGGCGCGTTTCGCCTTGGCTTCGATCTCGGAGAACTCGTATATTGCCCGCGCTCCTGGGGGTCTGCTCGCGAGAGTAGGCCCTGTACCACCAGGCCATGCCTACCGTGAACATGGCGAGGCCGGCATCGAGCGTCTTGGGCCCGCGCGGCGCCGAGGCGGGCGTCACCATCACCTTGCACACGCTGCGACCGTAGCGGTCGGTCTTGATGCAATCGAGGTCGACGTCCTTCATATAGACCAGGTTGGACATTGCCTGCTTTGATCGCTCGCCGAACGACTGGCGCTTTTCGGGGGCGTCGATGCCGTTCAGACGAACCTAGGATGGCAGTAGCGAGTTGCTCGGCCGCACCGTTCGATCAGCCAATGTCGGCTTGCAGATTCAGCGGACGTTGACGGCAGCGACATGAATGTCCGTAGATGGCCGCCTGTAGCCGGTCGCGCTGCCGGAGGTATGGGCCCCAAGCGGAAGTTCGCTCCCCCTCATCCGAAGTCCCGTCCATGACCGAGTCCGGACCTCGCGCTCAACTGATTACGTTCCGGAAGGCGGCCGTGCTGGACCGGCGAGATACCTCGAAGCGCGAGCGCAGGAGCATCGTCGCGCAATGCCACGCGGTTCAAGGCGCCGAGGGGATCATCCGCTTCGAGCCACGCGCCGCGGCTGTAATCAGCGACTCCATCGGAATGCCGCCACATTTGTTACTCCCAGTGTTCGATTGCCGGTGCCAAACTATCTCACGGCCAACAACGAGCGATGAGCAGCGGATGGAATCACGTTTCAGCCACGAGGCCGGGAATTCGCCCAACATTAGGAGATTTCAGTCATGACTACGTCGACCGAGAACGGACGGAAAGGCGGACAGCCTGCCATGCACACGCCAAACGTCGTGTCGCCACAGGTGTGGGAGGCGGCCCGTGAGCAGCTGCTCGTGAAGGAAAAGGCCCAGACCCGCGCCCGTGACGCCCTGGCCGCCGAGCGCCGGCGAATGCCGTGGATGGCCGTGGAGACGGCGTATGCATTCGAGGGGCCTGCGGGCAAGGCCAGCCTGCTCGACCTGTTCGACGGTCGGCGTCAGTTGATCGTCTACCGCGCCTTCTTCGAGCCGGGAGTGTTCGGCTGGCCCGACCACGCCTGCCGGGGCTGCTCGATGGTGGCCGACCAGGTCGCCCACGTCGCCCACGTGAACGCCCGTGATACCACCCTTGTCT
>NZ_JBFUIU010001027.1:0-2754 GCF_056401695.1 Variovorax sp. P4_D9 | reverse complement strand
GACCTGCCGTTCATGGAGAACCCCGAGATGCACGCCGCCATGACGATCATGGTGCAGCTCGGCAGGGCGTCCTTCGTCAGCGACAAGCATCTCTTCGGCACGTTGGTCTGCCGATTGGTGAAGCTAACGCTTCTCCACGGCATCTCCGAGTCTTCCATCCACGGGTGTGGCGGCGTAGCCACCTTCCTCGGACCGGTGTTCCAACGTCATGCGGACGGCGTTCGTTTTGCGCGTGCCGCAGTCGACATCGCGGAAAAGGGTGGCTACCTTGCGTACCGACCGGGTGCCTACCTGGCGATGGAGATGGCCCTGCTCTGGACGCGGCCGGTTTCGGAGGCGTTGGCCTGCGCGGACATGGCGCTCGCGTACGCCAAGGAGGCCGGCGCCCTGCTCTTCGCCGGCATCAGCTTGGAGCACCGTCTCACAGACCTCATTTTCCGCGGCGATCCGCTGGACGAGGTCTGGAACGAGGCCGTCGCCAGCCTCTCGTTCTCCGAGAAGAACAACGTCAGGCATGCCGCTGAGCACATCGGGAGCATGATGGCCTTCGTCCGCGCACTGCGAGGACGACCGGACGAGGTTGCGGGGCTCGACGACGTCGAGCTGGACGCCAGGGTCACGAAGTGCCGCGTCCCACAAGTCGTCTGCTTCCATTGGGTCCTGCGAATGCAGCGGCTGTTGATGCTGGGCGACGCGGCCGGGTCGCTGGAGTTCGCTGCCAAGGCCGCTCCCATCCTGTGGGCGGCCCAATCCCAGGTTCAGTCCGTCGAGTTCCGCGTCTTTCAGTCGCTCGCGATGGCGGAGGTCTACGCCAACACGGACGCGGCGCGGCAAGCTTACTTCCGCAGGGCGATCCATGCGAACCTCGCCGTGCTGGCGCACCTGGCGAACAGTCACGCCCCGACCTTCTTCCACAAGCATGCGCTGGTCGCGGCCGAATGCGCTCGCATCGAGGGGCGCGACTTCGAAGCGCTGAACCTCTACGAAAAATCCATCAAGTCCGCGCTCGACAACGGATTCACGCCGGACGCCGCACTGGCCAGCGAACGGGCCGCGCGCTTCTGTCTCTCGCGCGGGTTGGAGAGTGCCGGCCGGGCCCACCTGCGCGAGGCGCGCGAAGGCTACCTGCGCTGGGGCGCTGGCGTCAAGGTCGCCCTGCTGGACGAGCAGTTCCCCGGTATCGATCGGCCCGTGATCCATGCCAGGCCCACGACCATCGAGGCTTCGGTCGAGCAATTGGACCTCGCGGCCATCGTCAAGGTATCGCAGACGCTGTCGAGCGAGATCGTGACCGGCAGGCTGATCGAGCGGTTGATGGTGATCGCCGTCGAGCACGCCGCCGCGGAACGAGGCCTGCTGATCCTGCAAAGGGGGGATGAGCGATGCCTGGAAGCACTGGCCTTTTCCTCCGGCGGCGGGATCACGGTGCGGCGGGTAGGCCGCGCCGTCACGCCGATGGATCTCCCCGTGACCGTCCTCGATCACGTGACGCGGCAAGGCCAATGCGTCATCCTGGACGATGCCAGCGTGCCGAACGCGTTCTCGCACGACGAATACGTCCGGCAGAAGGCGCCGCGCTCGGTGCTTTGCCTGCCCTTGAGGAGGCAGGGCGATCTCGTCGGGGTGCTCTACCTGGAAAACAATTTGGCTTCCCACGTCTTCACGCCGGCCCGCCAGACAGTGCTCGACTTGCTTTCGTCGCAGGCCGCCATCTCTCTTCAGAACGCCGAGTTGTACGCGAAGCTCGAACACGAGAATGACGAGCGCAGGCAGTCCGAAGCCGCCTTGCGCCGGTCCGAGGAGCGCTACGCGCTGGCGATCGATGCCGCGACGGACGGTCATGCGGACTGGATTGCCAACGAGGACATCTGCTATGCGTCTCCCCGACTCCTCGAGCAATGGGGGCTGTCTCCGGGACTGACCATCGCCACGTGGCAACAGATGCGGGATCTGTTTCCGCTCCACCCGGACGATCGCACGCGAGTGGTGACGTTGTTGGACAGGCACCGAAACAGCGACACGAAGCGGCTGGAGTTCGACGCCCGCGTGATCGTGCGTGGAGAGGTCCGCTGGATGCACTGCACCACCCTCTACCTCCGCGATGCGGCGGGCAAGTTGCTGCGGACGAGCGTGGCGACGGCGGACGTGACCGAGCGCATGAGGGCCGAGGAGGAGCTGCGGCGGTCCGAGGAGCGCTACGCGTTGGCCCTGGCGGGGTCGAACGAAGGCGTTTTCGACTGGGACCTACGCACCAATTTCATCTACGCGGCTGCGCGCACGCAGGAACTGCTCGACCTTCCCGTAGGAGACCCGTGGCGGACTCGTGAGGAGTGGAAGAGCCTCCTCACGTACCACCCCGGTGACTATGAACGCATGCAAGCGGCGCTGGAGGCGCACTTCGCAGGCCGGACGCCCAGGTACGACGAAGAGGTGCGAATCATCCTGGCCAGCGGCCGGATCCGTTGTTTCCGCCATCGCGGCACCGTGCTTCGCGATCCCAACGGCACGCCCTATCGGTTTGTCGGCTCCCTTGACGACATCACCGAGCACAAGCGCGAGCAGGAGGAGATGGCACGGCTCGAAAGCCGCCTGCGGCAGGCCGAGCGGTTCGAAGCAATGGGCACGCTCGCCGGGGGTATTGCGCACGACTTCAACAACATCCTGGGCGCGATCCTGGGGTTCGGCGAGCGGGCGTTGCACGCAGCGCGGGAAGGCAGCCGGATGCATCGCGATCTGAGCAATGTGGTGGTGGTG
>NZ_JBFUIU010001026.1:0-2759 GCF_056401695.1 Variovorax sp. P4_D9 | reverse complement strand
GGTTGGTGTTGATCGCGATCGTCACCTGGTCAGGCTTCGGCGTGAGCTCCGCGAGCATGTGGCGCGTGTCGTCGCTGAGCCATTGGGCCGCCTCGCTGTCGGTCTCGGGCGCAAACGAAATCGAGCCGCCAACCTGCAGGATCATGTCGGGAACCGCATCGCGCAGACGGGCGAGCAGCTCGTTGAACATCGAAAGGCGCTTGGAACCCTTGCCGTCCGCCTCACGGACATGGATGTGCAAGAGCGTGGCGCCCGCGTTGTAGCAGTCCACCGCCTTTTGGACCTGCTCGTCCATCGACACGGGGATGTCGCTGGAGTCGGCGGGGATCCATTCCGGGCCGTAAGGCGCGACCTGGATCACGAGGGGTTGCTGGTTTTCGGGRAGRAGKGARTCGTCGAGRAATTGCATGGTTTGTCTCCGTGTGGCAATCGATGAATGACAGGGGTGAGTATGGTTTTGCAGGCRATCCGGTGCTTGACCCAATGGGACATTTGTGGATACYATTCGGGACATTCAAAACCCGTCCCCTCACGACGCCTGAAAGATGCGCTCCACCATTCGCAGCGCGACCCTGAGCGGGTACGCCGAACTGGCGCGCTCGGTCGGCCTCGACCCGAGCCGCCTGATGCGCAAGTGCGGCCTGGATCCYTCGTGCTTTTCAGATCCGGACGCGCGCATCGATGCGGCAGCGGTGGCAAAGCTGCTCGAGACTTCAGCCGTGGAAAGCGGGGTCGAAGACTTCGGGTTGCGCCTTTCCACGGCGCGGCGCCTGTCGAACCTGGGTCCGTTCAGCCTGGTGGTGCGAGAGGAAACCACTGCACGGCGCGCCCTCGAAACGCTCGCCCGCTATGTGCAGTTGCACAGCGAGCTGCTCTCCATCCGCATCGAGGATGCGGGCAAGCTCGTGATCCTTCGGGTGGACATCGTTCGGGGAGCTCGGATGCCTCTGCGGCAGGCGATCGAACTCTTCGTGGGCTACCTGTTTCGCATCTTGCAGGAGCWGCTGGGGCCGTCATGGCAGCCGCAACGAGTTCTGTTCACGCACTCTGCGCCTGCGAGCCTGACCCGCCATGTCGCCATGTTCGGGCGCATCGTCGACTTYAACGCYGAKTTCAACGGTATCGCYTGCGYGGCGGAGGACYTMGCCGGGCAGCTTCCRTCCGCAGATCCGGTCATGGCGCGGTATGCACGCCAGTATCTGGACGCAATGATCTCGCGCCCGGACATGACGCTAGCGGACAAGGTGCGCTGGCTCGTGCGCGATATGCTGCCGATCGGCCGCTGCAGCGTCGACAAGGTGGCGCAACATCTTGGTGTCGATCGCCGGACGGTGCACCGCCATCTTGCGCGCAGCGGAGAAACGTTCTCATCGCTCGTGGACGACGTGCGCGGCGACCTTGCCGAAAGCTACCTCGAAGGCAACAAGGGCCGTCTCACCGATGTCGCGGATCTGCTCGGGTTCTCGGCGCTCAGCGCCTTCTCGCGATGGCACAAACGGCACTTCGGCTTCACGCTGACGGAAAGGCGCAGCGGCAAGTAGCCTCGGGCAGTCAACCTGCTGGCGACATACGCCGCGCGCCGGTTGAACCGGAGCTTGGGGAACGAAGAGGAGCCTCGGGGCCCCCGCTCCGATGCGCCAATCCCATGACGCCAGGTAAGCCGCAGGAGCACATCAACAACATGTACTGAAAAAGCGCATGCTTGGCGACAGGGTCCGCCGGAGCCGAAGGCAGGCCRTGTTGGGGCAGCGATCCCCCGAGGAGTGGTGAAATGAAGATGCTTGCATTGACAGTTGCGATGGCCATCGGCCAGATGCTGGCCCTGAGCGCACAGGCGCAGGCCGTGGGCGCCGACGACAAGGCGGCCGCACGCGCCGAGCGGAAGAAGGAAGGCGCGAAAGCGTCGCAAGGCCCGCAGATGGGCGAAGGCACCCCGATCCCGGAAGCGAAGCCGAAGGCCTCGGCCGACGAACGCGCCGCCRCACGCGCGCCTCGCAAGGCCACCGGGGCAGAAGCCGCCCGGGGGCCGCAAATGGGCGAAGCCGAGCCGCCGCGCGTGACCGCGCCAAAGGTGTCGAGTACTGAACGTTCTRACGCGCGCAAGACCCGCAAATCGGACGCCGCTGCAGCCAACAAGGCAGGCGAAATCAAGTCGAAGGGCGAAACGAGCTACTGAACGGGTGCGGTGGCCTGATGGCTGGGCCACTCCAGCGCTGCTGTGGGAGGCAGGCGACCGGGTCTGCGACAAGCGGCTCAAGGCATTGATTCCGATCCTCATCGATGCCATGYAGCGACATGGTCATCTGAAGCTGGATCCAGTGGTTCAGGACAGGGCGATCAGCGACCTGACGCACGATGGTTGGCGCCAATCAGCTCGGCCTCAAGGGCGCGATACCCGGACTTCGGATCCAGATCGTGTACGAGAGCAGGGTCATCGACGGGCGCCGCAGTTGGACATGGGCGGCATAGGCCTGCTGCTTCGCCAAGGCGATGGCATCGAGCGCCCACTGGTGAACTTCGAGTTCCTTCAGGCTGCGGAGCTCGGCCAAGGTTTCGGCCAGGGTGCTGGGTGCATGCCGACCAGGAGGGGTCTTGAGCCACTCCAGGTTCGTCATTTCCTCGCCCTCACGGGCCGTGTACGCCCACTCCCGGCACCGCCGGATGGCAGCCGCTCCGACTGCGGTCCAGATTGCGGCCAACATCCTGGATTCGGCGACGGCAAAAGCGTCGCGGGCCCAGTCGGCGAGCCTGCGGAAACC
>NZ_JBFUIU010001025.1:0-2766 GCF_056401695.1 Variovorax sp. P4_D9 | reverse complement strand
ACATTGACTACGACGACATGCGCCGGCAATTCGAGATCAACACGCTGGGGCCGCTGCGCGTTGCCGAGGCCTGTGCGCCATTCCTGGATTCGGGGTCGAAGCTCGGCATCGTGACAAGTCGCGTGGGTTCGCTGGGCGACAACAGTTCGGGCGGCATGTATGCCTACCGCGTCTCGAAGGCGGGCGCAAACATGGTGGCGCTTAACCTGCACCACGATCTGAGCAAGCGCGGCATTGCGGTCGTGGCGCTCCACCCGGGCATGGTCGCGACCGACCTGACCAAGGACTATCCCGGGAACTTCAACTACATCCAGCCCGCGGATGCAGCGCGAGGCCTGATCGCACGCATGGACGAACTCGACCTGGCGTCTTCGGGCCAGTTCCGTCACGCAAACGGGGAACAGCTGCTCTGGTAGCAGCTACTCCTTTTCAGCCACCACCACAACGACGGAGACAGCAATGATCACTCTGTACCAATACATGCCGGCCTGGACGGTTCCCTGCATCAGTCCCTACGTCACCAAGGTGGCGTACTACATGAAGATGGCGGGCCTGCCCTTCGAGGCCAAGCCGCAGGACCTGACCCGGCTCGACCGGGACACGCCAGCCGGCAAGCTGCCCTGCATCGTCGACACCGACGGGACGAGCGTGAACGACTCCACACACATCATCGAGTACCTGCAGGGCAAGTACGGCGAAATCCTCGACGAAGGTGCCAGTGCCGCGGAGCGGGCGCAGATGGTGGCCTTCAACCGCATGATCGACGAGCACACCTACTGGGTGGCGGTGATCCAGCCGCGCTGGCGCGAGAGCGAGGGCTGGGAGAAGTACATCCGCATCATCGCCGGCACCGACGACGTGCCGCCGGCATTGCGTGCTTTCGCCGACGATTTCCGCTTTCGCATCCTCAACGAATTCATGACCGGTGGCTGGGGACGCATGCCCGCGGACGTGATCTACCGGCGTGCGCGCGTGGACGTCGATGCGATGTCCGATTTCCTCGGCAGCAAGCCGTTCTTCATGGGCGAGACGCCGCGTTGGGTCGACGCTTCCGTCCTGTCGATCCTGCGGCACATCGTCGATTCGCCGTTCAAGTACGACACCAAGGAATACGCCGCTTCGAAGAAGAACCTGGTGGCGTACATGAACCGCATGCACGGGCGCTTCGGCATCTGAGCAGCGCGCCCTATTTCCTGCCGACCCGGAGTCGACCGACATGATTGAGCTCTACTACTACACCTCTCCCAACGCCCGCAAGGTGTTGATGATGCTCGAGGAGGTCGGCCTGCCCTATGAAGTGCGGTGGATCGACATCAGCGCCGGCGATCAGCACAGCGAGGCCTACGCACGGGTGAACCCGAACCGGAAGATCCCGGCGCTGATCGACGCCGAGGGCCCGGGCGGCCGGCCGCTCGTGCTATTCGAGTCGGGTGCCATCCTGCTGTACCTGGCGGAGAAGACGGGCCGCCTGCTTCCGGTCGAGCCCGCGAGGCGCTGGAACGTGATCAAGTGGCTGTTCTGGCAGACCTCGAGCCAGGGGCCGTTGCTGGGACAGGCCGCGCATTTCGTGAGCCATGCCGCCCATCGCGGCATCGACGTGCAGTACGCGGTGAACCGTTACAAGGGCGAGGCCACCCGTTTGTATGGCGTGCTCGAGTCGCAGCTGAAGGACCGCGAGTACATCGACGGCGAATTTTCCATCGCCGACATCGCCGCCTTCCCCTGGGTGCGCGTCGCGAAGGGCCAGGGCGTGCTCCTCGACGGTTTTCCCAACGTGAAGCGCTGGTGCGACGCGGTGGGCGAACGCCCTTCCGCACGCAAGAGGCTGGACCGCGACGAAGCGACCCGGCAGGCAGCTCGCACGGGCTACTACACGGACGAGACCTGGAAGATCCTGTTCGGCGGCCATGCGGATGGCCAGTCCGCCACACCCATCAGCAACTGAGAAAGCCCAATGAACTCTCCCGAAATCCTCCAGTCGCCGATGTGGATCGGCGGCAAGCCGGTCTCCAGCCCGGACAGCATCGCGGTCTCGGATCCCGCCAGCGGCGAAACCTTCGCCCGCGTGCCCGACTGCACGCGCACGCAACTCGACGACGCCGTGGCGATCGCGCAGCGCGCCTTCGCCGAATGGAGCCACGCGCCGGGCGAACGACGCCGCGCGCTCGTCAATGCCTTCATCGAACGCGTGGTCGCCGACACCGACGTACTCGCCGGCCTGATCACCCGAGAGCAGGGCAAGCCCCTGCCCAAGGCGCGCAGCGAGATCGGCTCAGCCGTCTTCTTCTCGCGTGGCTACGCGGCTGTCGAGCTCAAGCCCGAAGTGCTGCGCGACACGCCGCAGCAACGCGCCGAATTGCGGCGCCGTCCGCTGGGCGTGGTCGGCGCGATCACCGCGTGGAACTATCCGGTGCTGCTGGCGATGTGGAAGATCGTCCCGGCCGTGCTGGCCGGCAACACGGTGGTCCTGAAGCCCTCGCCGAACACGCCTGTCGCGACACTACGCCTCGGCGAGCTGGCCCAGGAGGTCTTTCCGCCGGGGGTGGTCAACGTGGTGTCCGGCGGCAGCGCGCTGGGTGCCTGGATGACCGAGCACCCCGACATCCGCAAGATCGCCTTCACGGGCTCGGGGCCGACCGGCAAGCGCATCATGGCCAGCGCCGCGGGCAGCCTCAAGCGCCTGACGCTCGAACTAGGCGGCAACGACGCCGGCATCGTGCTCGACGACGTGGACCCGGCGGCGATCGCGCCCGACCTGTTCTGGGC
>NZ_JBFUIU010001024.1:0-2770 GCF_056401695.1 Variovorax sp. P4_D9 | reverse complement strand
GCTGGTAGGTGTCGGGGAAGCCCATGGCGCCGCGGTTCTCGTCGGCGGTGAGCATGCGCATCCGGTCGTCGTCGACCACGGCCCAGCGGTCGAGCGTGGTTATCGTACCGATGGGGCGCGACAGGCAGCGTCCGGTCAGCCCGGAGCCGCTGCCGTAGTAGGGCATCAGGAACCGGGGGCCGTGGCGAGCGCGGCCCGCGGCCACCCTGGCCAGCGTCGCGACGGAGCGGCCCGGTCGGTCGATCGGCGACCAGGTGCCGCGGTCGAAGCGGACGAACGATGAGGCGCCGACGTGCGCGCGCGGCTCGAGCTGCAGATGGAGCGGATGCTTGCTGCGGGTGCAGACGATGAACAGGCGCCGCCGGTGCTGCGGCACGCCGTGATCGGCGGAGTCGATGTGCGGCGCCAGCGCATGGCCGAGCGCCTGCATCGCGCTGCACCATGTGGGGAACAGCGCCAACGATGCGAAGGCGGTAACGTTTTCGGTCACCACCGCGGCCGGCCGATGACACTCGGCAACCGACGCCACGGCCCAGGCGGTGCTCCGCTGCGCGTCGTGGTGCGGCTTCTCCTTCCCGCGGGCGAGCTGTGGCCCTGGCAGGCAGGCGAGGCCAACAGCAGGTCGTGCGCCGGCACATCGCGCCAGTCGCAGGTCCTGGCAGGCGTGCGCGGTGCCCGGGTGGTTCGCCGCATGGACGTCGGGAACGCGGTATATCATGAGCAAGCGTCCTCCAAAGGTGCTTTCCCCACTCATGGCCACCTCCCCGCGGGGCTCGTTCCCACCCGCCTCTGGTCCCGCACAACCGCATCCCCGCGGGAGGTAATCCCTTCGGATCCTCAGTCCTGCTCGATCCCGATTCGAGACAGAACAAGGTCCAGACTGAACACCCCTGCGCGCGCCGGGCGCCAGCCTGACCAGGATTCGAAGGCGACGGTCCTGTCGAGCGAGCCGCTCTGGGATCGCAAGGGCAAAGTGATTCACGCAGCGGTCGACCGCCTGGGCGCCGCACAGCGAGTCGCTGCCGGCGCCGGCGAACCGACGGACGCGAGCGACCAGGACGACGCGCGCGAGGTGCCCCGCTCATGAGGCTGACGGAGAACCAGCGCGAGTTGTTCGACGCGATGAAGGCCGGCGTCGTGGTGCGCGGGGCGCGCACGCGCGAGAAAGGCTCCTTCTGCTTTCGCGCAGACACCAAGCAGCCCTGCACAGCCGYTGTGCACGCCCTGGCCAGGAAGGGGTTGRCCAAGGCCGAAATTCGCGCGGAAGTGATTTATGTCCTCACCGGACTGGAGCCCAGAGAGTGAACGGATTCGAGATCGGCGAGCAACTCCACTGACACAGCCACCCGGCCGTCCCGTCTATGGCCTGCATAACTGCGAGTGGTCAGGGTGTGCAGTTCTTCACGGTTGCGCTGCCTGCCTGCGCGAATTCCTCATTCGCGAACGGGATGCGTCAACGCCGCGAGCGCAGGCACGATTGATGCAGAGGAAGTCTCGTATCGATTCAGGAGAACATCATGCTGAACTGTCCTTCGATTCACACCGCAGCGGCGTTCGAGATACGGTTTCAGTCGCTGTTTCGTGAGGGGCGCGCGTTGGCCTTTCCCTGCGACAGCACCGGGTTGGTCGATCTCGACGCGATGGGCGAGGCGGCTCGAAACAACTACCTTTTCGCGCGGGGGATGATCGGCCGCGAATACGCGATGCCATTCGTCCAGGAGCGAGAAGCGTGCTGAAGAAGAGGGCATGGCCGGAGCACGAGCTCGCCGTCCAACTGGGATCGCTGCAAGCGCAGTAGAGAGGGCCCCAGCTTGGCGATGAGGCCGTGTTGCAACTGATCGCGGCGTACCGGGCGCTGGCCAGAAGAGGGGGGAGCCCGCATTCGGTATCCCTTCGCAGCGCGATCCGGGGTGGGGCCCCCGGCCGCAGGCCGCAGGGGCGGGCGGGCCGCCGCCCGGGCAACCTGTTCACGGGCGCAGCCGGCGGGCAGGGCGTCAGGCCGAAGGCAAGCGCGCGGGGAGCGGTGGGCAGACCTGGCAGCCCGCAGGGCCTGTCCACACCTGTGTGGGCAGCAGGTTGTCCACGGCGGGCGGGGATCGACTACAACAGGCTCGTCGACCAACAAGGAACTGCATCACAAACTGCTCTGGAAATCGGCAGTCCATCTGGACGATTCACAAACAGTGCCAGTGCCGGCACGGGCAAAGTAGCCGCATTCTCGACTCATGAGCGGCCATGGAATCAGCGATCTTCACCCTCGGCGCACTGGCCGTCCTGGTGGCGGCCGGCTGGATCATTGATCTCCTAGTGCACCGCGAGCCGCCATTACGCATGCAGCGCCTGATGGCCACGCAGATAGAGCGATCCACAGCGGCGATCCGCGGCGGGCAGGAAGCCTTAAGCTGACACTCGAAGGGCGCAGACYGACGRTTCGCGCTTGTTTCCGAGTCGCTACTTGGCGCCGTTGGCAAATGGCRTTGGCATGGGGTTGAGCGASCCCGGCGTCRGKTTGCCTGCGCGCCGGCTCGGCGCGCGCTGGCGGCACGAACGGGCTCGGCATCGCCTGCAGGTTCGCCCCGGAATAGACCGCCGGGGGCGCAATCGACGCCACTGCGGCCGGAGATGCCGGCACGTCCACGACGGGTAGCTCCGGAGCCTTCTTCGGCGCGGTTGGCACCGCGACAACCTTTTGAGTCTGCTGCTCCGAACCCACCAGCAGGATCCCGGCGCCAGCGGCGGCGATAACGTCGTCGCTTACGACCCAGGTGCC
>NZ_JBFUIU010001023.1:0-2777 GCF_056401695.1 Variovorax sp. P4_D9 | reverse complement strand
GAAGGGCGACCGTGTCGCGCGAAGTCGATGGCGGCACGGAGACCCTGTCGATCAAGCTGCCCGCGGTGGTGACGACCGATCTTCGCTTGAACGAGCCGCGTTACGTGACGCTGCCGAACATCATGAAGGCGAAGAAGAAGCCGCTCGAACTCTTGAAGCCGGCGGATCTGGGGGTTGACGTCACGCCGCGCCTGAAGACGCTGAAGGTCGCCGAGCCGCCGAAGCGCAGCGCGGGCGTAAAGGTGCCGGACGTGCAGACGCTGGTGCAGAAGCTGAAGACCGAGGCGAAGGTCCTGTAATCAAGGAGCATTGAAATGACCATTCTTGTAATTGCCGAACACGACAACGCATCGATCAAGCCAGCGACGCGAAACGCGGTGGCAGGAGCGCAGCGGATTGGCGGCGACGTGCATGTGCTAGTCGCGGGCCACAACGCGCACGGCGCGGCGGAGCAGGCGGGGAAGACGGCTGGCGTCGCCAAGGTGCTGCTGGCCGACGCGTCGCAGCTCGAAACGGGCCTTGCCGAAAACGTCGAAGCGACCGTCCTGGCGATCGCGACGAACTACACGCACATTCTCGCGCCGTCGACGGCAGCCGGCAAGAACGTGGCGCCCCGGATTGCGGCAAGGCTCGATGTCGCGCAGATCAGCGACATCATCGCGGTGGTGAGCACGGACACCTACGAGCGGCCGATCTACGCGGGGAATGGAATCGCGACGGTCCAGTCTCGGGACCCGATCAAGGTCATCACGGTTCGCACGACCGRATTCGATCCCGTCGCGGCCGAAGGCGGCAGCGCCCCGATCGAGAAGATCGACGCAGCGGCGGACAGCGGCCTCTCGCAATTCGTGAGCCGTGAAGTGACTAAGCTGGATCGCCCCGAGCTGACGAGCGCGAGCATCATCGTCTCGGGTGGCCGTGGCCTCGGAAACGGCGAGAACTACAGGAAGGTGCTGGAGCCGCTGGCTGACAAGCTGAACGCGGCGCTGGGCGCATCACGCGCTGCGGTCGATGCGGGCTTCGTGCCGAACGACTATCAGGTCGGCCAGACCGGCAAGATCGTCGCGCCGCAGCTGTACGTCGCGGTGGGCATCTCCGGCGCCATCCAGCATCTCGCGGGGATGAAGGACTCCAAGGTGATCGTCGCGATCAACAAGGACCCGGAGGCGCCGATCTTCGGCGTGGCCGACTACGGCCTGGAGGGCGACCTGTTCACGGTCGTGCCGGCACTCGTCGCCGAACTGGGTTGAGGGAAGGTCGTTACCGGCGCTGGACAGGCAGCTCGGCGTACGCGACGCCGGTGAGGTTGCCCAGCGCGAACTGCAGGGTCTGGCGGTTCGACCCGTCGAGCTTGGCGCAATACAGCGACCCTCCGAAGTCGGTGATGAACATCCGGCCGCCCTTGGGATCCAGCGCCAGGCCGATGCCCTCCATCAGGTGATCGAACACGATTTCGGGCGCGCTGCGCTTTCCTGCCGGCGAATCGAGCGGCGCACGGTTGACCGTGTTGCCGTTGGGCGGGTCGCCACGGTCGGTCCAGTACAGCATGCGCGTGTCCGGGTCGATGTCCAGGTCGATCGGCTCGGGCAAGGCCTCGTACAGCACTTCGATGTCTTGCCGGTTCGCCGCCGTCTGCCCTTGCGGCATGTCGACATTGGCACGCAGTATGCGACCCTGCCCGGCGTTGTCATCGCCTTTCTGGGTCCAATAGAACGCTCCCCGCTCCACGTCGACGGCAATGCCCACGCACCACTTGGTGGGATCAGGCCCCGGTCGTGGATCGCCTGGCGTGCTCAGCCCATCATCGCGGGTGCGAGACGCCGTTGTGGAGGATGAGGTCGGGAGCAGCAGACTCAGCCATGATGGAGTTCTCCGTTGGATTTGCACTTGGGCAGTTGACCGAACATGTGCGGCTTGACCTGATCGTCCATCCACGAGGTCGTCTTCTGGATCTTCAGCGTCTGCTTGATGAGCGGCGGAATCTGTTCGCCCAACAGGATGCCGAGCAGGCCGACCAGGGCGATGACTGGCGGCGCCGGCGAGCGGACGTTGAACAGCGCATAGATCACGCCGACGAGCAATYCGACGGCGAGAGAGACGATGTAGGGCTTCATGGGGGTTCCTGCTTCTCAAGCCGCGGGGGGTCTTCGACGAGTCACGGCGTGGCGTCAGCCTTCGTGCGCGCCGAACATCGTCTTGGCGTAGATGACGCCGAGACCGTAGGCACCGCCGTGGGTCTTGGCGATGCCTGTGGTCAGGTCATAGGTCTCGGCGCGTGCCCAGTCGCGCTGCAACTCCAAGAGGTATTGCAGGGACGTCATGGGGCGCGCGCCGGCCTGGACCATGCGCGTCACGGCACGCTCGTGCGCCTCGGTGGAGACATCGCCGCATGCATCGGTCACGATGTAGACCTCATAGCCCTGCGCCAGCGACGACAGCGCCGGGCCGACGATGCAGACCGACGTCCACAAGCCGGCGAACACGAGTCGGTCCTTGCCGATCGCGTTGAGCGCCTTGATGACATTTGCGTCCTCCCAGGTGTTCATCGACGTGCGATCGATGAGCTTCTGGCCGGGGAACGGCTCGGTGAMCTCCGAGAACATCGGCCCGGAGAAGCTCTTCTCGGCAACGGTGGTCAGCACGGTGGGGACCTTGAACCCCGCCGCGGCCCTGGCGATCAGGCCTGCGTTGGTGCGCAGCAAGACCGCGTCGATGGACTTGGTGGCGAATGCCATCTGCGATTGGAAGTCGATCATGACGAGCGCATGGTTGTTGGG
>NZ_JBFUIU010001022.1:0-2780 GCF_056401695.1 Variovorax sp. P4_D9 | reverse complement strand
ATCAGGCCCTTGATCTCCTTGGCCGCCGCCGCCGAGCGCTGAGCCAGGCTGCGCACCTCCGCCGCCACCACCGCGAAGCCCCGACCCTGCTCGCCGGCGCGCGCGGCTTCCACCGCCGCGTTCAGCGCCAGGATGTTGGTCTGGAAAGCGATGCCGTCGATGACGCCGATGATGTCGACGATCTTCTTCGACGAGGCGTTGATCGAGGCCATCGTGTCCACCACCTGGCTCACCACCTCGCCGCCCTTGACCGCCACTTCGGAGGCCGAGACGGCCAGTTGGTTGGCCTGGCGGGCGTTGTCGGCGTTCTGCTTGACCGTGCTGGTGAGTTCCTCCATCGACGCCGCCGTCTGCTCCAGCGAGCTGGCCTGCTCTTCGGTGCGCGAGGACAGATCCTGGTTGCCTGCGGCGATCTGGCCCGAAGCGGTGACGATCGAATCGGTCGACGTCTTGATGCGACCCACGAGATCGGTCAATGTGTCCTCCATCTCGCCCATGCCGCGCAGCAGGCGCCCGAAGTCGCCGCCTCGATCGGTCTCGAAGTCCTTGCTGAGATCGCCCGAGGCCACGGTCTCGGCAATCAGCAGCGCCTCGTCGATCGGCTGCACGATGCTGCGCGTCAGCAGCCAGGCAAGCACCGAGCCCAGCGCCAGCGCAATCGCCGCCAGCGCCATGAGGTTGATGCGGCCCGCGCGATAGAGCGCATCGATCTCGGCAGCCGACTTGTCTACCTGCGCCTCCTCATGCGCCAGGATGCCGCGGATGCTGGCGTCGTAGCTGTCGAGCGTGGGCACCAGCTTGTCCCAGGCGATCCGCATCGCCTCCTGCGGCTTGCCGTCGGCCTTGAGCTTGAGCAGCATGTTGCGCAATTCGACATAGTCGGCCCGCTTCTGCTTGATGTCCGCCGCCAGCGCCAGTTCCTCCGGCGAGCGCAGCAGTTCCTCGAGCTTTTTCTGGGTCTCGGAGATCGTGGCGCTGGTCTTGCTCATGCCCTTCTGCAGGAAGTCCTGCACTTCGGGGTCATCCGAATTGAGGAGCGCGTAGGTGCGCATGCTGTTGGTGCTGGTCCCGAGCAGCCAGCCTGCGGCCAGCCTCTCCTTGACCAGCGATCGCAGCGCCATGTCGTTGGTGGCATCGCCGACCGCCTGCAGGCGCAGCACGCCGATGCCGGCAGTGGCGGCCAACAGGGCCAGGATCAACGCGTAGCCCCCGCCCAGGCGGGTGCCGATCTTCCAGTCTTTCATGTTGTCTCCGATCGATTGTTTTCTTGTGCGGGTCGAGCGCGGCCTCAGGCGGCCAGCTTCTCGATCAAGCCCATCTCGTCGCTGGACATCAGGCGGTCGATGTCCACCAGGATCAGCATCCGCTCGTCCAGCGTCCCCAGCCCGATCAGGTAGTCCGTGTCCAGCACCGATCCCATCGCCGGCGCCAGCTTGATCTGCTCCGCCGTCAGCGTGATCACGTCCGACACGCTGTCCACCACCATCCCCACCACCCGCCCGCCGATGTTCAGCACGATCACCACCGTGAACTGGTCGTAGCTCGGTGTGCCCAGCGCAAACTTGATCCGCATGTCGATGATCGGAACGATGATCCCCCGCAGGTTCACCACCCCCTTGATGTACTCAGGCGCGTTCGCGATCCGCGTCACCGCGTCGTAACCGCGCAGCTCCTGAACCTTCTGGATGTCGATCCCGTATTCCTCGTCGCCAAGGGTGAAGGTGACCACCTCCAGCCGATTTGCATTCGCGTTCGCGAGGGCCGCTGCGGCAGCGCCGGCCGCATGGGAATGAAGGCTCGTGATCTCTGCCATGGGATTCCTTTGGGTGGGATGTGAAGGCGTGTTCAAAAAGTGTTCGGTCCGGAACCGGTCAGCCGATCTTCTGCATGATGCGAACCAGTTTCTGGCCGTACTGCGGATCGGTCGCGTAGCCCGCACGCTGCAGGCCATGCGCGGCTTCGGTCGGGTCGTCGGTCGCCAGCACGTTGGCATAGCGCGGATTGCGTGTCATGAAGCGCGCGTAGTCGGTGAAGGCCTCCTCGTAGGAACCATAGGCCCTGAACTTCGCGCGGACGCGCTGCGGCTCGCCGTCGACGTACTCGGTGGTGGTGGTCTCGACCACCGGCCCCTGCCAGCTGCGGTCGACCTTGATGCCGAACAGGTTGAAGCTCTGCGTGCCGTCGTCGGCACGGATCTCGCGCTTGCCCCAGCCGGATTCGAGTGCGGCCTGCGCCAGGATCAGCGGCGCCGGCACGCCGCTGGCGGCACTCGCGGCCTGGGCCGATGCGCCCATGCGGTTGACGAAGCTGTCGACGTGGCCCTGCAGGGATGCGACCGCGCCCGCGGCGCCGCCCGAGCGATCGTTGTTGACCTGGTAGGCGCTCAGGTCGGCACGGACCACCGGCGCCGAAGGCGCCGAGCCCAGCGGGATGCCGGCCTGCGGCGCCAGCGGCAGGCCGCCGCGCGGCGCCAGCGACGTGCGCGCAGGATTCGGCTCGCCGTCGTCCACGCCCGATGCCGCGGCCCTCTGGAGCTGCGCGAGCATGGCCTCAGCCAGCCCCAGGCCGCGGCCCGAGAGGTTCTGCGACAGCTGCTGGTCCAGCATGGAGGTGTAGATCTTCTCGTTCTGGCCGTCGAGCAGGCCGCTGGAAGGCGTCGCCTCGCGCATGCTCTTGAGCACCATGTTCATGAACATGGCCTCGAATTGCCGCGAGACCTGCTTGAGGCCTTCCTCGGGCGAGGTGCGCACGGTGCGCCGCAATGCATCGACGCCCTGGAC
>NZ_JBFUIU010001021.1:0-2783 GCF_056401695.1 Variovorax sp. P4_D9 | reverse complement strand
GTCTTGATGCGTCGTATCAGTTCAAGCCCGGTCATCCCCGGCAGGGAAAGGTCGACCAGCGCCAGGTCGAACTCGCCGTTGCGCAGGAATTCGAGCGCCTGAAAACCCGTCTCCGCTTCGGTCAATGCCCAGTTGCTGCCTATCGGATCGAGTACGCGCCTCAAGCCTTCCCGAACGATCGTGTGGTCGTCCACAAGAAGCATCCGAAGCTCCGGCTCAGTCAAGTTTGCAGCTGTCAAATTGCCCCATAGTTGGTGGATGTGCGGCGATCCGGTCTCGAGGACAGCCCGCGTCTCACCGCGCGGGCGCTCCCCGATTCATGTCTGGCGATCGCTGTTGACTGCCCCGCCTGATCGTCAGCCGATCAAGCCAACGGGTTCACTTCGGTCGCTGTTGAGTGATCCTGAAATCCTCTGCAAATCACTCAAGCTCGCGCACTCTAGCCCCCCTGCTCGCCCGTGGCCCGGATGTCCACGCGCCGGTTCGGCTCGAAGCAGGCAATGAGCGCAGTGCGGTTCTTGGCCTTGCCTTGGGCCTTGCACTCTGCTTCGGTGATCTTGAGCTCCGCCGGGCCGCGGCCTTCAGTCTTGCTCGATGCGCTGGAAATCCTCGAGGCCATGCAGGAAGCCGGCCTGCCGACGCAGCTCGACAGCGCGAAAAGGATCGTCGTCTTCATCGTCAATTCCCTGTCCGTGCCTCCGACCAACTGGGACAAATCCGAGTCATCCCCCGGCAGCGTGGAGATCCTCCTGAAGTCAAGCGGCGTTCCGATCGACCGCTATTCTTTCGAAGCCGTCGAGCTCCTCAGGGACATAGYGGCGCGATGGAAGACCATGCGCCAGATCCGGAAGTCGGTGGCAGGCAACAAGGACCCGGCACTCGCGGCCGTGATGCGTGGGCCGGACGCCGAGATCTATGCCATCGACGTGTCCTTCGCCGCGCTGAAGGACAAGGCAGCGCTGGACTACCTAAACCAGCAGCCGACGACCTTCGTGTTGCCTGACGAGGCCGTCGACCGCCTGCGCGCCGCGGCGGGAACCATCATCGTGGATTCGCCCGAGTTCAAGCGCCTTCTGCAGGATATGGGCGGCGCGCTGGTCCCGGCGCCTGCACCGGCACCGGCAACACCAGCGGCCGGACGCTCCGCGGCGGCGCAATAGTTGCCGGAGGCCTGCTGCTGCGTTGCGCTCTGCGGCCTTGCCCTTCGAGCGGCCACCGCGCCAGCCGCTGCGCCGGCCCCGGCGTTGCAGCTTCCGGTCCCGATTCTTCATCCGGCTCTTCATGCGGGCTGTTGGGCGGCTTTTGGGGCAGGAAGCTTTAGAACGGCGCTCAGTTTCAGTGCAACGGCTGGGTGATACCCAGCAAGCATCCTCGTGCCCACCGCTATTCGGCTTCGCCATCCCTTGCCGCGACTCATGATGTCGTCTGCCGCCTCTTGAAGTGCATGGGGAGATCGATCGAGGGCATACGAGACCAAGGATGCAACTTGTCCTGCATCCTTCGCGATCTTCGTGCGGAACTGCTCCTCGCGTTCCGCCATTACTACGAGCTTGTGCAGCGCGTAGCGCAATGGCGAAGGAATGTTGACGATGAGCGCGTTCTCGCCTGAGATCACCGCCGTCTGCGTCGTCTTCTCTAGAGAGAATTCCATGAACTTGAGGGGCTGCAGGTTCACGTTCAACAGCTCGTGACGGTAGATCTTTTCGCTGCGGCCCGCAACCGTCAGAAGGTCGATGCGCATGTCGCCGCTCTTTGCGTTGAGGTAGGTCGCCCCTTGGGTGATCGATTTCGCGGGTAGCAATCCCATCTCGAGCGAGGTGATCGCATCGTGCACGTTGGCTTCGGCGTTGGTCGRAAGCGCGAGTGACACGTTCTTCCCCGCATGGGCGAAGTCGATATCGTTGGTCTTCCACCCACCGCTCCATCGGACGCCCAGCATGTTGCCCATCGCGATGAAGGCGTGGGTACCGATTAGCACGCCGCCGGCATTGAAGAAGCCGTGCTCGGCGAGGCGATTGATCACCCTGAAGTGCTGGGGCGCAACGCTCAGGCACCCAAGCGACGTGCATGCGTGTGCGAGCCTGGCCAGGCCGTTACGGCCGCGGGGCTTACCCTCTGAGCGCAATCGGATCAGCTCGCGAATCCGTTCGTCGGCCGGGCCGAGGTAGACCTGCTTGGTCTTCCCTTCCAGATCGCGGAACTGCCAATACCAGTACTGAATGCCCTTGATTTCCTTCTTGTTGAACGAGCCCGTGACGTCGGCGGTTGAGCGGTCGAGCATTCGGGCCTGCGCCTGTTCGACCAGCTCTGCAAAGTTGGTCTGCGCCGACATCGATAGCTCTTCAAACAAGGCAGGTTCGGATGGCGTCATGGTTATACTGCTCATCTATGTTGGTGCAGTATAACTATGGATCAAAAGTTATACTGCGCCGGTTGGCCGCCGCAGTATAAGTATCTCCGCCGCCTTGGAGCAAAAGTTTTCGGGACTGAACTTTGGGGCCTCCTACCCCGCGGCATGTGGCTGTCTCGCGCCGCTTGCACGGGCGCGACCTGATCGCGCTCCAGCGACACGCTCTCGCTCCCGATGTCCTCGATCAGATTCGAGTAACGCAACGGTCGTAGCCGGCGGCCACTGACGGAGCCCTGACTTCGGCATTCGTGAATACCCTGCGTGCGCCGACGGCGGATTGACAGCTTCGCTTCCTACGATCGGTTCAAGGGCGCAAGTCCCAATGGGCGCCCCAACCAACAGGAGACTCTTGCTATGCAGATCACCGGTATGT
>NZ_JBFUIU010001020.1:0-2785 GCF_056401695.1 Variovorax sp. P4_D9 | reverse complement strand
TCTTCGACTTGTCGTGGGCATCCGGAATGTCCGCCGCAGCGCCCTTGGCCTGCCACTGTCCCGCGCCGGCCGGGCTCTTGACCGGTTCCCACTCGAACTTGAACAGGTTCTCGAAGAAGTGGTTGCTCCACTGCGTCGGCGTCTGCGACCAGGTGACTTCCAGGCCGCTGCCGATCGCATCGCCGGCGATGCCGCTGGYGTGGGTGCTCTTCCAGCCCATGCCCATCTCCTCCAGATCGGCTGCTTCCGGGACCGAGCCGACGAGGTCTGCCGGGCCTGCGCCGTGGGTCTTGCCGAAGGTGTGGCCGCCGGCGATCAGGGCGACGGTTTCCTCGTCGTTCATCGCCATGCGGGCGAAGGTTTCGCGGATGTCCCTGGCCGCCGAGACCGGGTCCGCGTTGCCGTTCGGGCCTTCCGGGTTGACGTAGATCAGGCCCATTTGCACCGCGCCGAGCGGGTTTTCCAGGTCGCGGTCGCCGGTGTAGCGCTTGTCCTCCAGCCATGTCGTCTCTTTGCCCCAGTAGACGTCCTGGTCGGGCTCCCAGGTGTCCGGGCGGCCGCCGCCGAAGCCRAAGGTCTTGAAGCCCATCGATTCCAGGGCCACGTTGCCGGTCAGGATCATCAGGTCGGCCCAGGAGATCTTGCGGCCGTACTTCTGCTTGATCGGCCACAGGAGTCGGCGCGCCTTGTCGAGGTTGACGTTGTCGGGCCAGCTGTTGAGCGGCGCAAAGCGCTGCTGGCCCCGGCCGCCGCCGCCACGCCCGTCGCCGGTACGGTAGGTACCGGCGCTGTGCCAAGCCATACGGATGAACAGAGGCCCGTAGTGGCCGAAGTCCGCCGGCCACCAGTCCTGTGAGTCCGTCATCAGCGCAAGCAGATCCTTCTTCAGCGACTCGTAGTCGAGGCTCTTGAACTCCTTCGCGTAGTCGAAGTCCTTACCCATCGGATCGGACTTGGAGGAATGTTGGTGAAGCAGGTCCACCCGCAACTGGTTGGGCCACCAGTCACGATTAACATAGCCCACCGGCTGGAAGGGGCACTTGGCTTCCGCTTGTATCTGGCTCATGGAGAATCTCCAGTTTTTTGATTGAAGATCTGTGCATTCTGGATGCCGCACGGACGAATAGGGCAAAGGCTTTGCCTATGACGATCATAGGATTGTCACGTTGACGGACCGTGATCGCAACTTGCATCGCCGCGCTCCTTCGCCGTTCAGGGACCCACGATACGCCGCAACGAAGTGAACAGCAATGCTCGCGAAATCAACGACCTACAGTGCTCGGGCCGCGTCGTTGCTGGGATTCGATCCGTCACTTTTTGACACCGAAAACAAATCGACCCCTAGTAGTTTCATGAAAGTCTCAATCTTTTGTGCCCCGTCATGCTCGTGGCGTTGGCGGTGGGCATGCCGTGGCTTCCCGCCTCGGTCACGAAGCCCGAGCGCAACGAATGCGCGGGGAAGTGTCCAGGCAGGCCTGGCAGTGCGCAGCGGTGCTGGACCATCTTTCGCACCGACTCGGGTCGAGGGCTTTGAAAGCCCCCTAGCGGAGACGCAGACGTCACGAAGCAGATTGGGTGCCGGCTGCGTGTACGTTCAAGCCTGGTCGGGCCTCCGCTTGCCGGTATCCATCATTCGGGCCACCGCGCCGACCTGAGCCGAGCACGCCCGAAAGTAGCCCGTCACGGTGTCCGCGCTGTGATGCCCGGTCATAGACATGGTCTCCGCAGGGGCATGTTCTAACGCTCCGCCTCGGTGACGAAGCCGGAACGCAGCGAGTGCGCCGAGAAGTCGTCCCCGACGCCGGCGAGAGCACACCGCGCCTCGACGATGTCGCGAATGGCCGTGCCGGTGAGTCCGTCTACGCCAAGCTTCCCGCCCTTGTGGATCCGGCGGAAGAGGGGCCCCGACTTGATTTCGCTTGCCTTCAGCCAGGCATCCAACGCCTCGGCGGCCGAGCCCACCCCGGGCTTCACGTCTCGGGGCGCACCTTGCCGGTGTGGTTGGTCTTGGAGTTCGCCAGGGTGTAGAGGTACGTGCCCTCGTCGGTGCAGCGCAGGTTCTCGAAGACGGCTTCCGAGACCTCGAGCGCCGGCGGCCCGCCAGAGAAGAGGAGGAGGGCGCGGTCACGCTTCCCCTTGAGCGAGTCGTCGCAGGTCTCCAGCACCGCCTCGAGCGGCTCCTTGGTTACCGCGCGCTGTTTGTGCGGCAGGGCGCTGCGCTTCGCGTAGGCCTTGCGGGTCTTGCTAAGCAAGGTCTTCACCGCGGAGTCGACGCAGGGGTTGGGCTGCTTGGCCAGATGGTGGGCCATCGACAGGACCGAGATCCGGTGCATGAGCGTGTTCAGCACCTGTGCGCCAGGCTTTCCCAATCCGCGGGCCTGCTCAGCGACGCGGAAGCCGAGGTGCGGCGTCTGCGCAAAGCTCTCGATGAGGCTGTGGCCAGCAAGGAAGCCCTGCGCGAGAAGTCGGCTACGGAACTCGGCGCCAAGCAGCGCTCCGCGGAGGACGCCGAGGAGCGCCATCTCGCCCAGGAGCGTCGCCTCCTCTCCGAGATCGATCGCGAGCGCATGGCCACGCGCCAAGCCAGCGCAGACCTCGCCAAAGAGCAAAAGGCCCGCACCGATGATGCTGAGGCTGGTCGCGCTGTCCAACAAGCGCTGCAGGACGAGAAGACTGCGCACCGCGACGCAACCGCAGCCTGGTCGCGCCAGCAGCAGGAGCAGTCCGAGCGCAAGATCGCCCAGGGAGACAGCCAGGCGGCGACGGCAGCCGCGCTGCGCCAGCT
>NZ_JBFUIU010001019.1:0-2785 GCF_056401695.1 Variovorax sp. P4_D9 | reverse complement strand
GGTCACGGTCAGCGTCATCAGGCCGTCGGTGGTCGCCTGGCTGCCCATGTAGAGCATGCCCTCGACGCCGTTGATCGACTCCTCGAGCGGCGTCGCCACGGTCTCGGCAATCACCTTCGGATTGGCGCCCGGGTAGTTGGCCCGCACCACGACCGAGGGCGGCACCACCTCGGGGTACTCGGAGATCGGCAGGCCGCGCAGCGCGATCAGGCCCGCGATCAGCATCAGCACCGACAGCACGCCGGCAAAGATCGGCCGGTCGATGAAGAACTTGGATAGATTCATGATGAGGATTCCCCCGAAGAAACCGGGATCAGGATTTCGCGTCCGCCACGTGCTGGGCCGCCTGCGGCACTTCGGCCTTGGCGTCCATGGTCACGGCCTGGGGCGCCACCAGGGCGCCCGGCCGGATGTGCTGCAGGCCGTTGACGACCACCCGCTCGCCGGCATTGAGGCCCTTGGTCACGACCCGCAAGCCATTGACCGGAGCGCCTAGCGCGACCTCTCGGTACTCGGCCTTGTTGTCGGCGCCGACGACCATCACGAACTTCTTGTTCTGGTCGGTGCCGACCGCGCGTTCGTTCACCAGCAAGGCGGTATCGTTGCGCGCCTGGCCCATGCGGATGCGGGCGAACTGCCCCGGGATCAGCGCGCCGTCGGCGTTGTCGAAGGCGGCACGAACCCGCACCGTGCCGCTCTTGGCATCGACCTGGTTGTCGATCAGCTGGAGCTTGCCCTGGTAGGGCGTGYCTTCGCTGCCGGCGGTGCCCATCTGCACCGGGATGCCTTCGATGCGGCCGCGCGCGCTGGCGCCGCCGGGCAGGTCCCTCAGGGCCCGCACCACGATCTGCTCGTCGGCGTCGAAGCTCGCATAGATCGGGCTGACCGACACCAGGGTGGTCAGCACCGGCGCGCCGGGGCCGGCGGCCACAAGGTTGCCCACCGTCACTTCGAGCTTGCCGGTGCGCCCGGAAACCGGGGCCCGCACCTGGGTGTAGCCGAGGTTCAGGCGCGCGCTCTGCAGCGAGGCCTGCGCCGCGCGCAGGTTGGCCTCGGCCTCGCGGCCGGCGTTGGCGCGCTCGTCGAGCTCGCGCTGCGCGATCGCCTTCTCGTCCCACAGCCGGCGTGCACGCTCCAGTTCGCTGCGCGTGAAGGAGACCCGCGCCTGGGCCGAGGCGACCTGGGCTTCGGCGCGTTCGACTTCGGCCGCGTAGGGCGCCGGGTCGATGGTGATCAGCAGTTCACCCTGCTTCACGAGCGCGCCTTCGCGGAAATGCACGGCCTGCACCGCACCGGCGACCCGCGAGCGCACGTCGACCCGCTCGACCGCTTCGAGGCGGCCCGAGAACTCGTCCCAGGTGTTGACTTCGGTCGCAGCCACGGTGGCCACCGAGACCGGCGTGGCGCGCGGCGCCGCGACGGTCGTGACGTCGTTGGCCTCGGCATGGAAGCTGTGGAAGCCGAGCGCCGCCGAGGCGATCGCCACCAGCGCCGTGACGCCGGTGACAGCCGGCCAGAGGCCGCGCCGGGCCGGGGAGGAATGTTGAGGCTTCGACATGATGAATGGTCCTTTTGGTGACTCTTGGAAAACACGGTGCCCTCCCGCGCGGGTGGCGCAGGACAGCGGGAAAAAGTTGTTGTTGCGGGGCGCACGAAGCCCCCGTCGGCGCTCGCGCCGTTCGGGTCGAGGTGCCGTCACCTCGGTCTTGGGAAAAGGTTCCGTCCGGCCCGAACCCTCGGCGCACGGTTCGCCGTGCGCCGTCGCTCAGAGCGGCGGCGGCGCCGCGCTGAAGAAGTCGCGAAAGTGCTTCTGCACCGCCGCCTCGCAGGCTGCACAGCCCGAGCCTTCGGGCTCATAGAGCGCTGCGGGCCAGTTCGAGGCGCCCGGCAGCACACTGCTGGTGACCGCAATGCCGGCATCGCCGAGCCGCCGCGCGAAGCTCAGTGCCTCGTCGCGCATCGGGTCGTCCTGGCCGACCAGCACCAGGGTCCGCGCCACCTGGGCCAGCCTCAGCGAACCGCCAGGCACCGCATAGGGATGCGTGGCATTGACCGGCCGCTTGAGGTACTCCTGCCAGCCCGAGGCCCACTTGCACTGCGTGGCGTCGCCGGTGGCCTTGCGCAGCGAAGCCGTGCCCGCGCAGGGGTCCAGCATCGGCGACAGCAGGATCTGGCCGGCCAGCGGCGGGTGGGCGCGGTCGCGCGCCATCAGGGCCACCGCCGCCGCCAGGTTGCCGCCGGCCTCCTCGCCGGCGAGGAACACCTGAGCGGCCTTGCCCGCCAGCTTGACGCGCTGCTTGTAGAGCCATTCGAGCGCCGCGAAGCCGACCTCGATCGGCTCCGGAAAGGGTGCCTTGGGCGCCAGCGGGTAGTCGAGCGAGACCACCACGGCCCCGGCACCCGCCAGCAGCCGCGCCACGCTGCGGCCGTTGTCGAGATCGCCGCAGACGAAGGTACCGCCGTGGAAATGCAGCACCAGCGGCACCGTGGCGCCGCGCGGGCGCTGGCCATACAGGCGGGCCAGCACCGGTTCCCGGTCCGGCAGCTCGATGCGGATGTCGGTTTCGGCGCCCTGCACCGCGGTCATGGCGGCTTCTGCGACAGGTTGCTGAGTGGAACGGCTGGACATGGACGGCCTCGATGGATGGACGATGAATGGAATATAAGTCGGCACCGGAGGGCTTCAACGAGGTGCCGGACCCCACTCTGTTTCCATCCGGCTAACAATCGTGTCAGGTGCCCGTGTGAGAATCCCGCTCCCTCAGGCTTCCCGCCACCCCCAGGA
>NZ_JBFUIU010001018.1:0-2791 GCF_056401695.1 Variovorax sp. P4_D9 | reverse complement strand
GAATTGGTCGGCTGGGGCACAGGTACGTGCGCAGCCGCCGCAACGGCCGGGTGAAGGGCGAAAGAGCGCCCCAAAACCTCGCCAGGCTCCCCATCAGCGCGCTTGCCGCACCGGCATGGCACCTCGGCGACGCGTTTCGCCTCCTGGACCCGGCGATCCTCAGGCGCTTTGCTCAGCAACTCTCTTCAGCCAAAAGTTAAAAGCTTCTCAGCCTCTGAGCCCGATCAAGCGGGTGGCTGCGGCGGTGGGCGAAGGCAGCATGGCCATCGCCTTCGTTCACCAGTACCTGGCACGCGAAGGTCTGGTCGCCCGGCGCTGAGCGACCGGAAGTCGCTCAGGCGGGGCCGGCGATTCACCGCCTGCAGATGCCCAGCACCAGTTCCTGCTCGGTGCAGGCCCGCGTCGGCGGCGGCGCATAGGCAGACGGTGCGGTGTTGAGGGCGGTCCGGCGGGCGATGCAGGCACGCATGCGTTTTTCCATCGGCCCGTAGTAGCGCCACCCCTGGCTGAGGGGAGGCAGTTCCAGGCGCACCTGCTTCCACTTGGGATGGCCGTTGGCCTGCAACTTGTCGAAATTGGTGCAAAGGGACTCGGCGAAGCGGGTCAGGTTTCCGACCGTCGACTGCAGTCCGTAGTCGTAGGTGACGAGGTAGGCCTTGACGGTCAGGGTGGACACGTCGGCCTTGAGCCATGTCGAATAGCTGGCGGACCGTATGGCCCCGGGAAAGTACGTCTTCTTGGCACGCGCCGTCTCCGGCGCCGCATCGTCGAGCTTCAGGATCTTGATGTAGTTGCGCGCCTCGGCCTTCATGTCCGAGAACAGCTTGGCCGGCTGTCCGGCGACGATGATGACGACGTCGATCGACTTGTCGACGGTGAGCTTGGCCAGCGCCTCCTCGTTGCTCAGGTACTGCGTGTTGTCGGGCGGCAGCGGCTCCCCGAACATCAGCTGGTAGAGCGTTCTCGAGGTGAGCGCGGTGCCGCTGCCCAGCGGTCCGACGCCGATCTTCTTGTTCTTGATCTCGTGGATGCTGTTCAGCGGCGAGTCCGCGCGGACGACGAAATAGATTTCCTCGTCATAGAGCGGCATGATCAGGCGCAGCGGCCGAATGATGTTGCCTGCATCGGCATTGCCCGCCTTCGCCTCGTCCAGAAAAGCCTGGTAGACATCGGACTGCACCAGGGCCAGCTTGACGCCGGGCTCGAAGCGCATGCGCTGGACGTTCTCTGCCGAGCCCTTGGACTCGAGCACTTCGAGATCGATGTCGGCCGGCTCGGMGACCATGGTGGCCAAGTCTCGGCCGATCTGAATGTAGGTACCGGTTTTCGATGCGGTGACGATCTTGTACTCTGCCCGGGGTGCCGCTGCCGCGGAGCCGAGGAAGACCATCCACAACAGTCCAGTCAACAGGGTTCTGATTGGCATGCTGGCTCCATCGAAGGTTGGTGATACCGCCAGGTGATGCCTGGCTCATTCGTGCGGCTCGCTGTCTTTGTTCGTACCCGCTACTTCTTCTGGCACAGAGCCAACGCCGCCAGCGCTTGGCCACACTCCTTGTCCTCCGCTCCCCCCGCGCCGACGGCCGGGGCAGAGCCGGCGGCTACTGGCGCCTCCGGCGGCAAGGCCGCAGGGGCAGCGGTCGGCGGAACCGTGCGCTCGCTCATTCGAAGCGCGGTGGAGGGCTTCAGGGCGGTCTCCGGAAGCTGTACCCGCTTCACGGCCTGTTCCTGAGCGCGCCGATCGAAGGCCTCCTTCAGCGCCTGAACGCCCGGGTCGTCGGCATGATCGGCTTCCAGGTCGGCCAGTTCCTGCTCGGCGGCGCGCAGGTCGCCGCGGTTCAAGGCGGCCTGCACGCGCGCGACATCGGCCTTGAACGCTTCCTGCCCTCCAGCCTCGCCCGGGTCGCCGAAATCGCCGCGCCCGAACCACATGAAAGCGAGCGCCATCAGGACCAGTGCGCCGGCGATGCCGATCACGACGCGCCGGGGCGTTGCAAGACGGGCCGCCCTCGTGGGCGGTGGCGGGCCCAGAACCTCCATTGGACGGAAGACGCCAGGCCGGACAAGGCCGATCCCGGGGTCGACCTCCTCCAGGGACGCACCCGTCGGGCCGGGGATGTAGATGACTTCAGCCGCATCCGGCTGCGCCGTGTCCGAAAAGTCGATCAGCATGGGAGCCGGCGCTGGCGCCACGGCGGAGAGGCTGCGCCCGCGCTTCTCGGCAGGCGGTCGTGCCTCAACATGCGGTGGTGCATCGGCGTCGTCGCCGTTGTCGACAGTGGCGAATTGATCCTCGAAGCAAAATGGGCAAAAGCGGTTCCCCTTCTGCAACATCGCAGCGCATCGTCTGCAGGGAACTGAAAACGATGGGTCCAGATCGGCCAGGTTCGCCATGGTTCGACACACGTTTCATGCTCGCGGCGGTCGAGCCATTTCGCCCATTTTGGATCTACTCTTGCGCCCGACCAAAGGGAGTCGCGTCGGCGGCAGCCGTCACCGCTTGTGTGCCTGGACCTACGCACCCCCCGCGCAGAGTGCCAACGATACGCTGCGGCGGTGCCGTGGTCTAGGGCCAATACTGTTCAGATACGTAACACGCGCAACGCCGGCGTCGGCTCATGTCTGCGGTGGAGCTCGGCGCCGCGACGGCGCACTTTGAAGTTGCTCATCTTGCGCTTGACCCCTCGCGGGTTGTGGCGGCCGCGGCTGCTCACGCAGCGGCCGCGGCCGATCTCGGCGAGCAGCGCGTCGCGCCAACTTCCGATGCGCTCAGGGGGGAACAGCCGCTGCT
>NZ_JBFUIU010001017.1:0-2793 GCF_056401695.1 Variovorax sp. P4_D9 | reverse complement strand
TTCGTGACCAGCCCGGGCTTCCTCGACGGCGGCACGAGCCGACGCGACCGCGGCCTGCCGGCCGGCGGAATGTTCCGTGTCGTGACCGACTTGGGCATCTTCGGCTTCGACGAGCAGAGCCGGGCCATGAAGATCGTCGCGCTGCATCCGGGCGTGACGCTGGAGCAGGTGCAGGACAACACTGGCTTCGCATTGCTGCACGACGCCCGCATCGCGACCACTGAGGCGCCGAGCGAGCCCGAGCTGGCCGCCTTGCGCAAGTTGGACCCCGAGCGGCTCTACATCGCATGACGCCAGTCGGCGACCCGCATTCCGAAGATCGAAACAYTGGAGAACACTGATGGCAACTTTGCACGGACAGTTTGGCATTGCAGCGCGCAATTTCACCGCCTTCCCGGAGATCCCGAACGCGCAGGCGCTCGTGGACTACGGGGTGCGCATGGAGGAACTGGGATTCRACTCCATCTGGGTCTGGGACCACATCCTGCTCGGCGTCGACCCGCACTTCCCGATCATCGACTCGCTCACGCTGCTGACCGCGATCGCGGCGCGGACCAAGAAGATCAAGCTGTCGACGGGGATCCTGGTGCTGCCGCTGCGCAATCCGGTGGTGCTGGCCAAGCAGCTGTCGAGCATCGACCAGCTGTCGAACGGACGGCTGCTGATGGCCATGGCCGCCGGCTGGTACAAGCGAGAGTTCGATGCCGTCGGCGTCGCCTATGAGCAGCGCGGCAAGATCATGGACGACAACCTCGAGATCCTCAAGCGCTTCTGGACCGAGGACCTGGTCGCCGGAGAGTGGACGCACCACAAGATCCCGGCCGGCGTGATGTTCCCGAAGCCGGTACAGAACCCCTGTCCGCTCCTGATCGGCGGCTACGCCGACCGCGTGCTGAAGCGTGCGGCGGTGGACGGCGACGGCTGGCTCACCTACTTCTACAAGCCGGAGGCCTTCGTCGAATCCTGGGCGAAGGTGTGCAACTACGCCACCGAGGCGGGCAGGGACCCGGCGACGCTGATGAACGGCAATCAGCTGCCGATCATGGTGGGCGCCTCGCGCGAGGCCGTGCAGGCCCGGATGATGGAGTGGCTCAACGTCGACTTCGACATCGCCCAGGGCAGCCAGTCGACCATGGACAGCGCCATCATGGGCAACGTGGACGAATGCGTGGCCCAGCTCAAGGCGCACATCGACGTCGGCGTCCAGAAACTGGTCTTCGTGCCCTACAAGTACGAGATGGCGCAGATCGAGATCATCGCCAAGGAGATCGTTCCACGCCTGCGTGCCTACGTGGCGGAAAAGAAGCGCTGAAGCCGCGATGGCAGCGCTTCGTGAGCCGCTCGCGGCGGCGTCCCCGGCGGCCTCGTGGGCCGACAGACAGCATGCTCGCGGCCGGCTGACGGCGCGCGAGCGCATCGAGCTGCTCCTCGACGAAGGCTCGGCGAGCGAACTGGGCGCGCGCATCGGCGCCGACGACCTTGCGGGCGGCGATGGCGTGCTCACCGTGCGTGGCACCATCGGCGGCCGCGCGGTGTGCGTGTTCGCCAAGGACACCGCGGTCAGCCGCGGCACGTTGGCAGCGCTGCATGCCCGCAAGATCGCCCGGCTGCAGGCGCTGGCGCTCGAAACCCGGGTCCCGGTCATCGGCATCTTCGACACCGCGGGCCTGCGGCTCGAAGGCGGCATGGAAGCGATGGTCGGTCACGGCGCGATCGTGCGCAATGCCGCGGCCGCGTCCGGCGTGGTGCCGCAGATCTCGCTGGTCGTCGGCGCCTGTCCAGGGGCCGATGCGCTGCTGCCGCCGCTGTCCGACTTCGTCTTCATGGCCAACGCCGACAGCAGCCTGTTCCTGAGCGCGCCCGACGTGGTGGAACGCGTGACAGGCGAAACGCTGAGCGCGGCACAGCTCGGAGGGCCGCAGGTCCACAGCAGGACCTCGTCGCTGGCGGACGGCGTGTTCGACAACGAATTGCAGGCGCTTCGACAACTGCGCCGCCTGTTCGGCTTTCTGCCGCTGCACAACGGCGATGCCTCGATGCGAGGGTCCTGCCTCGACGATCCGGGCCGCGAAGCGCCGGCGCTCGACACCTTGATCCCATCGGGCGACAGCGAGGCCTACGACGTCAAGGAGCTGATCGCGCAGGTCAGCGACGGCGCCGACTTCCTCGAGCTGCAATACGCCTTCGCGCCGCACGCAGTGATCGGTTTCTCACGGATCGACGGCCGGACCGTCGGCGTGGTGGCCAACCAGTCGGCGGTGCTGGCCGGCGTGCTCGACAGCGACGCGGCTCGAAAAATCGCGCGTTTCGTGCGTTTCTGTGACGCCTTCGGCATCGCGGTGCTGAGCTTCGTCGACACGCCCGGCTTCCTGCCGGCAGCCGCACAGGAGCATGGCGGGATCGCCAGGCATGTGGCCAAGCTGCTGTGCGCCTATGGTCAGGCGACCGTGCCGCTGGTCACCGTAGTGCTGCGCAAGGCCTTCGGTGCGGCGGGCGGCGCGATGGCATCGCGCGCGCTCGGCGCCGACCTGGTCTATGCCTGGCCCGAGGCGCAGATCGGACTCCTGAGCGCCCAGGGCGCTGCAGCCTTGGGCGACGACCTGCAGGCCGCCCGGCAGCGCCTGGCGGCCGATGCTGCGGCGCAGCGCGGCGACATCGACGATGTCATCGTTCCGCGCCAGACCCGGCGGCACCTGGTGCAGGCGCTGGCGCTGCTGGCGCAGAAGTCGAGCGTGCAGCCCTGGCGCAAGCACGCCAACCTACCTCTTTAGCCCACGATG
Organism: Variovorax sp. P4_D9; assembly: GCF_056401695.1. Lineage (NCBI taxonomy): Bacteria > Pseudomonadati > Pseudomonadota > Betaproteobacteria > Burkholderiales > Comamonadaceae > Variovorax > Variovorax sp. P4_D9. Next base: position 13 of record NZ_JBFUIU010001017.1, on the reverse strand, counting down.
TATTCCAAGATCC
>NZ_JBFUIU010001016.1:0-2797 GCF_056401695.1 Variovorax sp. P4_D9 | reverse complement strand
GTCCCATACCTGCACGTCCACCAACTCCCACTCCTGATTGGCAGCGTTGGGTGCGCTGAATCTGGCAATACAGTCCCAGGCCTGTAAGCCGGCACCTTGTTCGGGCAGGCCGGGAAGGTGACCGTTCGCCGCATCCAGGCATCGCCGCCCGCGATCGTGATAGTTCTCCAGGACCGTGCGGCGTCCAATGACGCATTGAATTCGGGTGGGGCATTCTGCCGCCGTCATGACCACGGCCCGCAACCTCCACATCTGAGAAGCGTCTCCACTGCACGTATCCTGGACGATCGCTGCACCGGATCGAAAGCCGTTGGTCTTCAGGCATTTGCCTGAGTGCTTCGCCCGTAGCAGGAACCACTGCTCTTGCAATGGCTCCGGATTGCCGGGACGAGGTAGCCATTGGACGCTGAACTGCTGGCTCGGGGCACCGTAGTTCGGCCAAAGGACGACCGGCGCACCATCGTCGGTCCGGTGCGCAAGGACCTCGGCCATCATGCGGGTGCCCGAATTGACGATGTAGAAGTATGGGACGTCGGCAGACGCCGCCTGAGGCATAGCGGCGAGCGCGGCCGTGGCCCACAGGGTCAATGAGACAACGAGTCGAGTCTTGGGAGTGCGAAACGCACCACGATCAGCATTCATTTTTCAACCTCCGTCGCGACGCGGCCTGACTCGATGCCCCAACCACTGCGACACCGCCTGCTCCGCTGGTTCCGGCACGGCGAGACTGAACCATTTGCCTCCGAGCGTCAATACTGGTAGGGGCGATGGCTCGGGCACCGTGTCCAGCGCGACCGGCACGCACCGCAATCTGCGGGTATCGGTCGGCCTTGATGCTTTTCGTAGCGCGCCTTCGCGCCTGCACGTCGATGCCGCTTATGAGGCTGCCGTTTCCGCTGATCTGCGCAACCCGTGCACCCCACCCGGACTGGGCTGGTGACGAGCCTCCTCCTTGAAGAAAGGGTGGTGCGGCGGGTCCGGGTGCAGCATGACTTCGGCTCGATTAGATTCTTACGCGCCAACTGTTTGACAAGAGCCTTTCAACCTTCATCAGCAGATTTGTGCAATCAGCGGAGCGCCCCCAGTCACCTGGGTGACCAGGACGTTGGACGCGTCGAGCGCGCGGTACTGCAGGTGTCCGATAGGTCCGCTGGACTTGACAATCGTCAATGTGGCGGCCGTGGAGCGGCGGACAATTCTCGGCATGGCTCGCCACATCGAGAGAGGCATTCTTATGAAACTTCTGACATCGCTCACCGTTTCGGTGGTGCTTGGCACCTTGCTGCCCCTGGCTATTTCGAAAGACCAATCCGGCACGGAGGTCACCGCGTCAACCAAACCTGGCACCGGAACCATCAAGGAAGTGATCAAGGCGACCGGAGTCGTCGAGGCAATCGATCTCCAGAAACGCCATGTGACCATCAAGGATGGCCACGGCAGGCTGACAGCGCTTGCAGTAGGTCCGGAGGTGCGGAACCTCGAACAGCTCAAAGTCGGCGACCGGGTGACGGTGCGTTACGCACAGGCGTTGACACTCACCTTGATCAAGGACGGAAACGAAATACGCAGCAGAATCGATTCCCCGGTGAGCGGCAGCAGGACAGCGCAAGGTGAACGCCCAGGCGGTGAGCTTGGCAGGACGGTTGAAGTCACGGCGAATGTTGTCGCCGTGAATAGAAAGACCAAGATGATCACGCTGCGTGGAACGGAGTACGAGGTCGACATGAAAGTGCGGGATCCCAATCAATTGAAGATGATCAAGGTTGGCGATCAGGTGCACGCGACCTACACCGAAGCGGTGGCGCTCTCGATCAACTGACAAGCCGGATTAGGCATGCGACAGGCGCTTCGCGAAGTCCGTTCATCCCCAAGGAGTACAGATGAAACTCGGAAGACTTGTACCACCCGTGCTGGCCCTGATGCTGACTGTCCCGGTCGTTCACGCACAAACTGCCCCGGCGGCCGCGGCCGCGGCCCCGCCGGCCGCCGCCAATCCCGTCGATCCGGCTTCGATCCAGGCGCTCAAGGACATGGGCGCCTTCTTGCAGACGCTTGATCGCTTCCGAGCATCGACCTCGCTGACGGGCGAGCGCGTTCTGAGTGACGGCCAGAAACTGATGCACACGGCATCGGCAACGGTCGATGCGGAGCGTCCGAACAAGTTGCGAGCCCGCATGTGGAGTGTTCGCTCCGAGCGCGAGATCATCTATGACGGCAAGACGGTCACGCTCTACGTCCCCGCGCAGAAGTTTTACTCGACAGTCGAGTTCTCGGAACCCAACAGCGTCCTCGTAGGCAAGCTGGAAGAGCGGTACGGCGTCGAGATCCCGATGTCCGACCTTTTCACCTGGGGAACTCCGGCAGCGCCGGTCGACAAGATCGAATCGGCGATGAATGCCGGGCAGGACTTCATCGGGAACAGTCTCTGCGACCACTATGCCTTTCGGCAGGGGAATTTCGATTGGCAGATCTGGATCACGACGGGCAGCAAGCCCTTGCCTCGCAAGCTCGTGATCACCAACCGTGGTGACGATGAGCGCCCGCAATCGATCACCCTCATGGAATGGAATCTGAAACCGGCCTTCAACGAAGCGACGTTCAGGTTCACACCCCCCAAGGGGGCGACTCGAATCGAAATTGTTCCGGTGAAGGCCAAGTAGAGGAGCGCCACCATGAAAGGATCATTCAGCAAGATGCTTGCGGCTCCACTGGCCGTTCTGGTCTTGGTCAGCTTCGCGTGGACCCCTGTGGCCGAGGCCGCGGGCGATCGCGGCGGCGGCGGCGGGGGCCGCGGCGG
>NZ_JBFUIU010001015.1:0-2800 GCF_056401695.1 Variovorax sp. P4_D9 | reverse complement strand
ATCTGGGATGGCTTGAAGGCGCACCGCAGTCGGCTGGTGCGCGACTATCTGGACAGCCTGGGCGGCCATATCCAGATCGCGTTCCTGCCGCCGTACGCGCCCGACCTCAACCCGGTGGAGTATCTGTGGGCYTGGCTCAAGCGYCATGCCCTGGCCAACTACTGCCCCAACGACCTCAGCGAGCTGYACACGACCGCGCGCAACAAGCTCAAGAGTGCCCAGAAGCGCCCCTCGATCATCGCCGCTTGCTGGATGCAGGCCACGCTCTGGTGATGTCATCGGTTTAGTAAAGATCAATAGCAGACGCGCGGTGTGGCGAAGATACCCGTGGTGTGCGGGGAAATCTCAGCCGCCGTGCTCAGGCGCGAACTCGCCGCGAAGCTTTGGGGAACTGGCAGCTCTTCGCAGTCACCGCTCGGCCTGCCTGGTGCCGCGGTCACGGTCCGACATCAGGCGTGGCCCTGCAACGTCCAGTCGCGTTGCAGCCGGTCCCCGCGCAACCGGTCGCGCGCCCTGTCCTCCACCACTGCAATGAACGTCTCGTTGCTGACTTGGCCAAGTTCCCGAAGGCGCTGCAACGCGGCCGACTCCTGCCAGGCCTTGAGGTCCGCTTCCGACGACCAGTGCGTGATCAGCGAATAGAGCGTGCCGCTCGCCGCGGGCAGGATCTCCACGGGACCGACGAATTGGTAAGGCTGCGGTTCGTACTGGCCGCTCAGCGTCTCGAAGCGCTGTGCACCGGCTGCGCCCAGTGCGCCGAACTGGGGTTGGAGCGATGCCAATTGAGTATCGTCGAGCGGCTCGTCCGTGACCAGTCTCGTTTCGCACATCAGGCGTCTACCCAGCGGTTCTCCGGGCAGAGCGACGCGCCACTTGCGCAGGTAGACCGCGGTCCAGAACTTGGCGTACGCCATTCTTTGCACAGCCTGGTGACCCGAATGGTGGTGCCACGCATCCATCTGATCCTTGCTTTCGAAGCGTACGCCGAAATAGAGCCAGGTCGAATTGGCGATCGGGCCGCCCTGGACCGAGATGAAGCCGGGCTGGCTGGCGCCGACYGGCATCATTTTTCCCTGGACCTCGAAGAATTCGGCTTCCTTGCCAGGAATGATTTTGAAGCCTGCCTCGAGAACGGTCAGGGAGTCTTTGGCGGCGGGTGTGGATGTCATGGCGGTGTCCTTTTGGGTGGGGGGACCCCATGGTCCGCATGGCGGCGCCGTGCCAAAAGGACAGTTCGCGAAACCCAGGCCGAAAGGCGAAGGCAGATGTGGCGCTCAGCGGCGCTGGCGTCCGCGGCGCAACGTCATGACGGGCGTCTCGCCAAAGGCCGCCTTGTAGGCCGCGCTGAAGCGGCCTATGTGCGTGAAGCCGGTGGCGAGGGCGACATCGGTGACGGACGCGCCGGTGGTACCCGCCCCGAGCGCGCTGTGCGCCGCGTCGAGGCGCAGTTTGCGCAGGTAGGCCGAAGGCGTGGTCTGCCGCGCTTCGCGAAACCCCAACTGAAGGCTGCGCAAGCTCACGCCCAGGTCGCGGGCGACTTCCGACACCGTGGTCCCGGTCGTCGCGCATTCGCGGAACATCGCCTCGGCGGCCCGGACGAGACGCGGCGTGGCTGCGTCGACGGGCCGGATCAACGCGTCGGAGTAGTTGTGCGCATGGCCGTGCAGCAAGAGGGACAACAGGAATTCGTCGAGCGAATCGGAGGCGGCCACCGGCATGAACGCGCCCGCGGAGCCAAGCGACGTTGCCACGCGCAGGGCGTCCTGCCAGACCCCCTCGAACGCCGGCGAGAACGGGTGCAGCGCGAACTGCAACGGGGCGGCGAGCGGGTGGCCCAGCCAGCGCGCGCACATGGCTTCCAGTCGATCGATCTCAACTCGCAGGCTGTGCTGTGCAAAGTCGCGGTCGAAGCTCAAGACGGTGTCCAGCCCGGGCGATAGCGGCATGGTCTGGCCTGCACGCCACTGTGACGTATGGCGACCCTGCATCGCGCTTGCGGCGCCCTCGGCGGCCGACATCATCAGCAGGAGGTTGGGAAAACGTCCTGCATCGACTTTGACGGGGGTCGAGTAACGCAGGCTGACGATCGACTGGCCGCCGCCGCGAACCACTCCGAGCGCGGCCGCCACGTTGCGTACGGGTCCCTGGGGCTCGATCGAGTGGGGGCAGTACACACGGCCGACTGCGCTGATCGCCTCGTCGAGATTGCGGGTTCGAAAGATTTCGGATGCCAAAGGTCATCTCCCGTCGCCACAGGAAGCAGAAATCATGCACGCGCCGACAGACTCCTGCAAGGCCCATGCGCGCTCGGTTGCTGCTGCTGACTAGGCCTCCACTTCAGCCCGGCTGCAATCTGCGAAGCCGCTCATGCGATGGCTGCCGTCACAGAAGGGCGCTCTGGCGGAGTTGCCGCAGCGACACAACGTGAACTGCTCGCCGACTGGGTAGCGGTTCCCCGCCGCGTCGACCAGTTCGACGGCACCCTTGATATGAAGGACCCTTGTCAGGATTCGAATGACCTATTTTCCATCTGAAAGCCTTAAGAGCATTGCAACCCCGCACGCGGGCCAGGCGTTGGCAGAGAAACCGACCTGCGCTACAAGGTGAGCGGCAGCGCCGATATGACCGACCCATCAATGGTGCGAGCTTTGGCGAGCCCGCTTAAGAGCATGGTCCGGGATTCGTCGGCGACAGTGGTGAGCGCAGCGATGCGCATCCCGTTCAAGAGATCGAGTCGAATTCGGCGTTTCCCATGGCGCTGCCGTTCATCAACGATGTTGGAGCAAGCCATGGCAGTGCG
>NZ_JBFUIU010001014.1:0-2805 GCF_056401695.1 Variovorax sp. P4_D9 | reverse complement strand
CGCCGGCACGGCGGATCCATTGGCCCGCCGCCGGCGCGATCTCGATGCGCACGCTGCCCAGGCTGCCCTCCTCGGGCAGCGCGGCCGTGTCCTCCTGCATCACCACGGCATCGGCACCGTCGGGGATCTGGGCGCCGGTGAAGATGCGCGCGGCCGTTCCCGCCGCGAGCGTGGTGCCCACGCTGCCGGCCGGAATGCGCTGCGCCACCCGCAGCACCGCGCCGGGCGCCGCACAGTCGGCGCTGCGCACCGCGTAGCCGTCCATCGAACTGTTGTCGCGCGGCGGCACGGTGAGGGCCGACACGACGTCCTGCGCCAGCACCCGGCCATCGGCCTCGAAGGTCGAGACGCTCTCGGTGCCTATGACTGGCGTGGCGGCCGCGAGCAGCGCCGCCAGCGCCTCGTCGAGCGGCATCAGGGACGGACGGTTGGAAGTGCTAGCCATGGTGTTCCACCTTGTAGTCGAAACGATCGGCGTGCTGCAGCAGCCAGTCGCCGATGCCATCGACGTCGTCGAGGTCAAAGATCGGCAACTCGGTCGGCTGCGGCAGGCCCGCGGGATCGTCGGTCGCGATGCCGACGATGAAGGCATCCTCGACGTAGCGTGCCGGCCGTGCGGTTTCGCCTTCGGCGGGCGCGCGCCAGACCTCGATCTTGCGCAGGTCGCTGTGCTTGAAGCCCTCGACCAATACCCAGTCGACGCCCGCATCGAGTTCGGCAATGAGATCGTGCACGCCGAGCTGGGTCGGCCGCTCGAACTCGCGGATCAGCGCCAGCCGCTTGTCGGACGCCACCACCACCTCGAAGGCGCCGGCCTCGCGATGGCGGAAGGTGTCCTTGCCCGGATGGTCGATGTCGAACTTGTGGTGCGCGTGCTTGACCACCGAGACCCGCTGGCCATGCAGCTTGAGCACCGGAATCAGCTGCTCGACCAATGTCGTCTTTCCCGCGCCCGAATAGCCGGCGAAGCCGATGACTTTCATGCGCGGTCCGCCCTCTCAGTCGCAGTTCTGCGCAATGTAGGCCTTGACCGCCTCGGCGTCGGCCGGCAGCTTGACGACGCGCTTCGGCAGCGCCTCGATGCCCGCAAAGCGCGCCGGCCGCTCCGGCTCGTGGCCAAGCGCCTCGACGATGGTCTCAGCGAACTTGATCGGCAGCGCGGTCTCGAGCACGATCATCGGAACGCCTGCTACGAGGTGCTCGCGGGCTGCCTTCAAGCCGTCGGCGGTATGGGTGTCGATCAGCGTCGCGAAACGCTTGTCGGTGTCGCGGATGGTCGCCAGGCGGTCGGCATGGGTGCTGCGGCTGCTGGCAAAACCGAAGCGCGCCGCGGCCTCGGCAAAGACCGGATCGCTGCTCAGGTCGAAGCGACCGGTGCGTTCCAGCTCGCCCTCGAAGAGCGCACGCGCCTTGGCGCCGTCGCGGCCCACCAGGTCGAACACGAAGCGCTCGAAGTTGCTGGCCTTCGAGATGTCCATCGACGGGCTCGAGGTCTCGTGCGTGTCGGCGGCCGCACGGACTCGGTAGACACCGGTGCGGAAGAACTCGTCGAGCACGTCGTTCTCGTTGGTCGCCACCACCAGCGTGCGGATCGGCAGGCCCATCATGCGGGCCACGTGGCCGGCGCAGACATTGCCGAAGTTGCCCGAGGGCACGGTGAAGCTGACCTGCCTGTCGTTCGAAGCCGTGGCCTGGAAGTAGCCCGCGAAGTAGTAGACGACCTGGGCCAGCAAGCGCGCCCAGTTGATCGAGTTGACCGTGCCGATCTTGTACTTGCGCTTGAAGGCCAGGTCGTTCGACACCGCTTTGACGATGTCCTGGCAGTCGTCGAATACGCCGCTGATCGCGATGTTGTGGATGTTCGCGTCCTGCAGGCTGAACATCTGGGCTTGCTGGAACGGGCTCATGCGGCCGTCCGGCGAAGTCATGAAGACCCGCACGCCCTTCTTGCCGCGCATCGCGTACTCGGCCGCGCTGCCGGTGTCGCCGCTAGTGGCGCCGAGGATGTTGAGCTGCTCGCCGCGGCGGCCCAGCTCGTACTCGAACAGGTTGCCCAGCAGCTGCATCGCCATGTCCTTGAAGGCCAGCGTGGGGCCGTTCGACAGGGCTTCGAGGTAGACGCCGTCCTCGAGTTCGCGCAGCGGCACGATCTCGTCGCTGCCGAACACCTCGGCGGTGTAGGTGCGGGCGCAGATCGCCTTCAGGTCGGCCGGCGGAATGTCGTCGATGTAGAGCGAGAGGATCTCGAACGCCAGCTCGGCGTACGGCAGGCCGCGCCATTTCGCGAGCGTGGCGTCATCGACCTTCGGGTACTGCTCGGGCAGGTAGAGGCCGCCATCGGGCGCCAAGCCTTCGAGCAGGATGTCGCAGAAGCGGCGGCGGTCGGGATGACCGCGCGTGGACAGGTAGCGCATCAGGACAGCTCTTCCTTGCGGATGCGCACGATCGGCGCCAGCACGGTCGGCAGCGCCTGCAGCTGGGCCAGGGCGTCGTCGAGCGTGCCCTCGCGCGTGTCGTGCGTGAGGATGATCAGGTCGGTCTGGGTCGAGCCTTCGCCGCCGACTTCGTCGGCCTCGCGCTGCAGCACCGCGTCGATGCTGATGCCGGCATTGGCCAGCAGGCCGGTCACCTTGGCGAGCACGCCGGCCTCGTCGGCCACGCGTAGGCGCAGGTAGTAGCTGGTCACGACCTCGGCCATCGGCAGCACCTTCAGGTCGCTCATCGCGTCCGGGTGGAAGGCCAGGTGCGGCACGCGGTGCGCTGCGTCGGCGGTGTGCAGGCGCGTGATGTCGACCAGGTCGGCGA
>NZ_JBFUIU010001013.1:0-2808 GCF_056401695.1 Variovorax sp. P4_D9 | reverse complement strand
GAGTGAAGCAGCCAGGTGGGCAGCGCGAGACGTTCAAAAGGTCGCCGCGCACGCTGTCTCGGGTGAATGTCAGCGCTGAAGTCAGGTCCGTTCCTGTCCTTGTCTCATCCTCGTGCTGACGAGCGCAGCAACGCTCAGGAGCACCGAGATGATGATCAGGCCGTTGGTGGTGCGGCCAGTCGATTGTTCGATCAGCCCCATGATGGAAGGGCCCACAAAACCACCGGGGATTCCGAAGGTGTTCAGCAATGCCAACCCGCCAGCCAGAGCCACGCCTGCGAGGCGGGACGAGGTGAACAGGAAGATCACTGGTTGCACGACGAAAAACATCGCCGCGGTGAGACTGAAGCCTAGAAGTGCGATCACGGGGCCGGCGAACGCTGCGGTCAGTAGCCCGGCGGCCATKACGAGCAACCCGCCGAACAAGAGCTTGCGCCCGCGCTGCGGGGTGTCCGCGTAGCGTGGCAATGTTGCGGCGCCGATCGCAGCTGCGATCCATGGCAGCGAATTCAACAGGCCGACCTGTACGGGCGAGAGCTTCGCGTAAGTGCCGATGATGCCCGGCAAAAAGAAGATGACCGTATAGACGCTGATCTGGTGGCAGAAGTAGACAAAAATGGCAAGCCAGATTTGAGGATCGACAAACGCGCCTTTGAACGAATGGCCTACGTGGCCAGCCTCCTCTTGCTCGGCGCGCTCGGCGGCAAGGCGTCGCTCGACGTCCAGCGCCTGGGAGCGAGACAGCCACTTTGCACTCGAAGGGCCATTGGGCAGCTTCTTCCAGATCACGATCGCGAAGAACACTGCAGGCAGGCCCTCCAGCATGAACATCCACTGCCATCCGTGCCACCCAAAGAAACCGTTCATCTGCAGCAGAAAGCCGCCCAGCGGGCCGCTCACGATATTCGCCAGGCACACGCCGAGCAGGAAATAACCTGTGGCGCGAGCTCTCTCCTTGCGTCCGAACCAGTAGGTCAGATAGAGCATCACGCCTGGATACAGCCCAGCTTCTGCGGCACCCAACAACATGCGCATGACGTAGAAGGACGTTTCGCCGGTGACGAAGGCCATGCCGGCCGACAGCAGTCCCCACGTCACCATGATCCGCGTGATCCACAGCCTGGCGCCGACGCGGTGCATGATCAGATTGCTCGGAATTTCCATCAGGGCATAGGTCAGGAAGAAGAGCCCAGCTCCCAATCCGTAAGCCGCAGCAGAGATTCCCAGATCGACGGCCAGATAGTTCTTGGCAAGCGCGATGTTGGTCCGATCAAGGAAGCTGATCACATAGGCCGCCACGACGAGCGGCATCAACTTCCGAAACATCAACGAATTCAGCGACTCCGCGGTGTCCGGGGGCGCTGGCCGCCAAGCGTCGGCGGGGGTTGTGGTGAGCATTTGCCTTGGTCTCCAAAGGTGGGGATGACTGCGAGGGCGTCCGTTGGCGAGCGGATGACCACAGAGTGCGGGCCTAACAACAAAGCGGATCGCCAACCCGATGTTGTGATGATATATGTGTGATCACAGATGAGAAATGCGGGAATACCCGGAGAGGCCCCGGCACGCGCCGGAACTGCTTTCGAGCCAATTCGCGGGTTGCGTACGCGGGGTCAGCCCACCAGCTGCGCGAGCGGATGATTCGAAGCTGCCCAGGGGCTCTCGAAGTATTCCTGGACGGCTTCGCCAGTGACGTCCTCCAGCCGTCGGGGGCTCCACCGGGGGTTGCGATCCTTGTCCACGACCAGGGCCCGTATGCCTTCCACGGGTTCAGCGGCTGCGCCGGGACGCCTATGGAAACTGTTGTGAATCAGTACGCGCTCGGTGCGAAGTTCGTCGGAGAACGTCAACGATCGGGCTCGACGCACTTGCTCCAGCGCCACACTCATCATCAAGGGGGAGTTTTGACGGATGGCCGCCAGCGCTTCGCGCGCAAAGGAGCGACAGTCTCGTGAAAGCGAAGCCACGATGTCGAGCATGTTGCCATGGGCGAAGTGCTCATCGATCTCCGCTTGGAGGGCGCCCAGTTTGGATGGTCCGGCCTCGATCGCATCGGCTCGCGCCGCATGGTCGATCGCTGGGGCATTGTCCAGCCGGGTGAACGCCGAAATCAGTTCAACCAGCTTGCTGGAAGGCACCTGGATGTCCGCCAGACCGCACATGATCGCGTCCGCGGCATTGACGGACTGGCCGGTGATGGCCAGATACTCGCCGATCCGCCCCGGGCAGCGCGACAAGAACCATCCCCCACCGACATCGGGGAACAGCCCGATCTTGGTCTCCGGCATGGCGAGCGTCGAGTTCTCCGTCACTATCCGCAGAGACGCGCGTTGACTCAGGCCCATCCCGCCCCCCATGACGATGCCATCCATCAGCGCGATGTACGGCTTGGGGTAGCAGTGGATGAGGTGATTGAGCCGGTATTCCTCATCGAAGAAAGTGCCGAGAACCGGATCATTCGCCAGCGCTGCATTGCGCTGAAAGCGGATGTCTCCCCCGGCGCAAAACGCCGGGGCCTTGCCGGGCCGCCCTGCCCCCTTGACGACAACCGCGACCACGGAACTGTCCTTTGCCCAGGCCTGGAGCGCCTCCGAGAAGAGCCGCACCATATACAGATCCAACGCGTTGAGGCTGGCCGGCCGATTCAGGGTCAAAACACCGACGCGACCCACCTTTTCCTTCTGCACCGGTGCGTCTGTCTTGATAGCGTCCATCCCAAAACTCCATTCATGAACTGCACGCGACAGCGGCCGCACCGCCCCGAAGCCGGTTCGAAGCGCGCGCCGCCTTCAACGCGGCTAGAAATTGACG
>NZ_JBFUIU010001012.1:0-2810 GCF_056401695.1 Variovorax sp. P4_D9 | reverse complement strand
CTTGTCAGCGTCGACGCCGAGGTGGCGATAAAAGCGGTGAAATGCTCTCATGACGGAGCGCCTTCTCGCCGTTGGCGAGCCTTGAGGGAAGTCATCTTGGCCTGATGATGCCACCTGCCAGGCCATGCGCCACCGTACGGCTGCGGACCGCCTGCGACAATGAGTCTCGCTTCGGACGGCCCTTCGTCCGACCCCGATTTTCCCCCGCGCGGCTAACATGCGGCGCAGATGTCTTCCGCCGCCCTGCTCCCCGCCGCCGCATCGATCGGCTTCGAAGGCCTGTCGCACGAGGTCGCGCGCCGGCTGATCGGCGTCACCCTGCTCGTCGATGGCGTGGGCGGGCGCATCGTCGAGACCGAGGCCTACGACAGCACCGAGCCGGCGGCTCACAGCTTCGGCGGCCCGCGGCCGCGCAATGCCGCGCTGTTCGGACCACCAGGGCACGCCTACGTCTACCGTTCCTATGGCATCCACTGGTGCCTCAACTTCGTCTGCCGCGAGTCCGGGCACGGCGCCGGGGTGCTGATCCGCGCGTTGGAGCCGACCCACGGCGTTGCGCGCATGCGAAAGCGGCGCGGCCTCGAGGACCTGCGGCTGCTGTGCGCTGGCCCTGGCCGGGTCGGCCAAGCGCTCGATGTCGACTGCAGCCTCAACGGCATGGCGCTGGACGCGCCGCCCTTCGCGCTGCTGGCGCGAGCCGACGACCACCCGCCGCTGGAGGTCGAGATCGGCCCGCGGATCGGCATCTCGAAGGCGATCGAGCTGCCCTGGCGCTTCGGTGAAAAGGGCTCGCGCTACCTGAGCAAGCCGTTCCGGCGGTCGACGGCATCTTGAGTGTCGCGGCCCGTTCAGGCTTCGACAGGCAGGCTGGTGAAGTTTTCGGGAACTGAAGTCGTCCGGCGGGTGTCCCCGGTCATGTAGTCGAGGTCTGCGCGCTTCAACCGCCGTACGAAGTCACTGTCGCCGGAGAAGTGATGAACCATGTTGCACAGACCGGCAGCGAACCTCTCCACAGCCACATGCGCTTCAGGCAGGTCTGCGAATAGCGCGTCAGCGCGCCTTCGTCGGCGCGCCGTCAATGCGCGGCCCAGCACCTTGACGTCGGCCATTGCCGAGTTCAATCCCTTGGCGCCGGTGGGTGGCCCGACCACGTCTACCCTTTCGGCTGGCTGGGCATTCTCTCGGAGTCCGCGCCTGCGACCGACGAGGTGGTCTGGGGTTGCCACGAAGACGGATTCGCGATGCAGAGCATCCGCGCTCCGAGCCTGACGCGTGTATCTCCAATGCCCGCCCGATGAACACGCGGACAATTGGTCCGACGACCGCATCTGGTCCGAGCTGCACAAGCGCCTGGATGTCCCTTGCATGCCCCCCGTCAACGAGGGGCGGATCACGCAGCAGGGCGTGACGACGATGCGCAGCTTCCTTTCGGAGCCGATGCAGCATGGTGGTCGCCTGTTCCTGGCGGGCGATTCGGCGCACATCGAATCGGTCATCATCGAACGCGCCGGGCGTGAACACGTGCAAACCCGGTTGCGTGCCGGGGTACTCGTGCACGGCACCGTCGAGATGCTCAGGGAGTTGGGGCTCGGGGATCGCATCGCCACCGTGGGGCTGGAGCAGCACGCGATCGATGCCTTCCAGATGAAGCATGTGCGAAAGCATCAACCCCGCCGGGCCGGCGCCGACGATACCTGCCTGTGTTCGGTTCATGCCTGTTCCTCCAGCGTGATCAGTCCCATGCCGGTCGTCATCGGCGCGTAGTAGTTGCGGGGGATCCGCCGCACCTTGTCCGACAGCGCCGCTCGAGACGGTCGGCCTGTTCCTCGCATTCGGCGCCTTGGGCAGCGTGCTGACATTGATCGTGGTCTCGCGCCTGCTGCCGCACAACCAGGGGCCCACGCGCTATTACGTGGCGGGCTTCTGCGTCCTGATGCTTTGCGGCGTGCAGCTCGCAGGCCTGAGCGAAGCAGCCAACCCATGGCTCAGCGCGATGCCTGCACTGCTGTGCAACGGCGCCTTCATCGTCCTCGTGCTGTCGAGCACCGCCGTGCTGACCTTCAAGGTCGTACAGCAGGACGAAGCCACCCTCTCCCATGCCAATCAGGTGAAGAACATGCTCGGCCAGTTCGGCGTCGCCGCAGGCATTGCATTGGCCACGCTCTGCATGCAGTTGCAGTGGCGCAGCGCGATCCGCGCGACGCAGCTGCATGGTGCCGCCGAACCCCGCGGTGCAGCAGGTGCTCGATCAGATGACGCGGTACTTCGCGTCCAATGCGGATCCCGCCCTCGCTCCGCGGCTGGCACTGGCGCAGCTTGCTCAGTCGGTCACGCAGGAGGTCGCCTTTACCGCGGCCGTCGACTACTTCGTGATCCTTTCGGCCATCGCAGGCTTCTGCCTGGCGGCGGTCTTGCTGCATGGCGCGTGGAAGCGCTATCGATCCGTATGGACTCAAGGATCACATGGATAGTCTCGAACTCATCAAGGCGTTCCGGGAAGTCGCAGCAAACGGCAGCTTCTCGCGCGCCGCGACACGACTCAAGATGTCGAAAGCCACGGCGAGCAAATACGTGGCTGAACTCGAGACGCGCTTCGGTGTACGTCTCTTTCACCGGTCCACTCGCTCCGTGAGCCTTACCGACGCGGGCAGACTGCTGCTGGAACGCAGCAAGCCGGTGCTCGAGATGATCGAGCTCACGCAGTTCGAGCTGAAGGACCACGCGGCCAAGCCGCGAGGTCGCCTAAGGGTCTCCGCATCGCATGACATGGGCCAAGGCAACCTTCCCAATCTGCTTGCGCAGTACATGGG
>NZ_JBFUIU010001011.1:0-2816 GCF_056401695.1 Variovorax sp. P4_D9 | reverse complement strand
GCTTGTGCGCACGGACCCCAACGCGCCCAAGCACAAAGGCATCAGCTGGGTGATCTGCGACATGAAGACCCCGGGCATCACGCTGCGGCCGATCGAGATCATGACCTCGCCGAACCAGGTGCATTTCGTCCAGTGCTTCTATGACGAGGTGCGCATTCCGCTGAGCAATGTGGTGGGCGAAATCAACGACGGCTGGAACGTCGCGATGTCCACCCTCGGTTTCGAGCGCGGCACTGCCCAGATCAAGGACCAGATCCGCTACGCCTTCCTGGTGGAGCAGATGATCGAGGAGGCCCGCAAGCGCCTGGGCTCGGACAGCCCGCTCTCGCGCGACGAACTCGGCGCGCGCCTGGCCCAGTTGCGCGCCGACATGGCGGCAGCTCGCGCCATGACTTATATGGTGATGTCGCGCGCCGAAGCCGGCCTGCAGGGATCGGAGAGTTCCATGATGCGTGCCATGGTCGGCGAAGTACAGCAACGCGCCCGCCGCCTCGCGCTCGACGTATTGGGCCCCGACGTGCTCGAGAACCGTGAAGACCACGACTGGGTTTACTACTACCTGCGGTCCTTCTCCATCACGATCGCCGCCGGCACCGCGCAGATCCAGCGAAACATCATCGGCGAGCGCGTGCTCGGCCTGCCGCGCTGAAGCGCCGCCCACCCAGAAAGCCAAGGAGCGAAGCTTGAACCTGCTGCCTTCCGCCGACCAGACCGAAATCATCGACACGCTGCGCGCGTTCCTGTYGGAACAAGCCCCCGTCGCTCGATTCCGTCCACCGGCACCCCAGATCGGCAATCTCGATCACCAATACTGGCCCAGGCTCGGCGAGCTGGGTTTTCTCGGCGTGGCCATCGGCGAGGACCAGGGCGGCATCGGCCTGAGCGCCGCCGAGGACATGCTGGCCCACAGGGAGTTCGGGCGTCACCTGCTGTCTCCCGCTGTCATGGGTCTGACCCTGGGCGCCCAGCTCGCGGCCGCCTGCGGCGAGTCCGAGCTCCTGGGCCAGCTGATCGCCGGCGAGATCCGGGTCGGTCTGGCCACGCCACGCGGCCCGGTGAAAATCGGCTGGGAGTGCCAGGGCGGATTCCACCTCCTCGACGGGCACGACGCCGCCTGGCTGCTCTGCTGCTGCGAGCAAGGCACGGCGTTGCTGCGGCGCGAAGACTTCAGCGGCATCGAAGACGTGCTGGGCACCGACAACGTACTGGGCCTGGAGCGCGCCTCGCTCAAGGGCGCCAAACCCGCGCTGTGGCTCGATGCCCACGAGAACACGATCTACCAGCGCGCGCTACTGATGGCCGCGGCCTACGCGGTGGGCATGGCCGAGGCCACGCGCGACATGGCTGTTGAATACGCCAAAGTGCGCGAGCAGTTCGGCAAGCCGATCGGCTCCTTCCAAGCCGTCAAGCACATCTGTGCGGACATGGCCATCCGCGCGGAGTCGGCCTTGTGCCAGCTCACGATGGCGGCCCTGGTGATGGCCGAGCAACATCCGGGGTTGGATTTCCAGATCTGCTCCGCCAAGCTCGTGGCCACGAAGGCCGCCCTGGAGAACGCCGCGCAGAACATCCAGGTCCACGGCGCCTTCGGCTTCACCTCCGAAGCCGACGCGCACCTGTACCTCAAGCGCAGCCATGTGATCGACCAGTTCGCCGGCGACCTGCGCCGCCAGCGCGAACGACTGATCGATCTGCCCTTCCCTGAGGCGGACTGAACGATGACAACGATGATGGACCTGCAAGCTACGCAGTTCAGCGTGGAAGCCGGCATCGCGCGCCTGACACTGGCGCGTCCCGAGCAGTTGAACGCCTTCACCGTGCGCATGCATGCAGAGTTCGCCCAAGCCCTCGATCGAGTGGAAAGCGATCGCAGCGTCCGCGTGCTGCTGATCACCGGCGCAGGCCGGGCTTTCTGCGCCGGGCAGGATCTGGGCGAGCGCAATGTCGAAGCCGGCCCCCTTGACCTGGGCGCCAATATCGAGAAGTACTACAACCCGCTGGTCCGTAGGCTCACCGCCCTGCCGGTGCCCGTGGTATGCGCCGTCAACGGCGTGGCCGCAGGCGCCGGGGTGAACCTGGCACTGGCCTGCGACATCGCAATAGCCCGGCAGGGCGCGAAATTCGTCCAGGCCTTCTCCGCCATCGGCTTGGTGCCTGACGCTGGCGGTACCTGGCATCTGCCCCGCGCCATCGGCCAGACCCGAGCCCTGGGTTTTGCCCTCACCGGCGAGCCAATTAGCGCCGAGCGCGCTGAGGCCTGGGGCATGATCTGGAAGGCTGTGCCGGACGATCACTTTGAAGCCGAGGTCGAAGCCCTGGTCCACCGCTTGGCCGCCGGCCCCACGCGCGGGCTCGCCAATGCCAAACGGGCCATCCGTCTTGCCGCTACGTCCACCCTCGACGAGCAACTCGACCGCGAACGCGACCTGCAACGTGACAGCGGCCTGACCGACGACTATCGCGAAGGCGTCAGCGCCTTCAAGCAAAAGCGCGCCCCGCACTTCACAGGGACCTGAGCGATGCTCCATCCGATCAGAACCCGCGTCACCGAATTGCTGGGCAGCGAGGTGCCGATCATCCAGGGTGGCATGCAATGGGTGGGCCGTGCCGAGCTGGCCGCCGCCGTGTCCAACGCCGGGGGGCTGGGCATGCTGACCGCGCTGACCCAGYCCGCGCCTGACGACCTGCGCCGCGAGATCGCCCGTTGCCGCACGATGACGGACAAGCCTTTCGGCGTGAACCTGACGATCCTGCCGGCCGTCACGCCGCCGCCGTATGAGGCCTTCATCGACGCGATCATCGAGTCGGGCGTGCGC
>NZ_JBFUIU010001010.1:0-2821 GCF_056401695.1 Variovorax sp. P4_D9 | reverse complement strand
GGTGCCAGGCCGTCTCAGCGTCCTGTGGAAGATGGTCAGCCCACGCCGCTACACCGACCGCGGCTACATGCGCCGGGTCGCGCCCGACATCTACGGCGGCGAACTGCGACGGAGCCCGCAGGCCATCGAGCTCTTCGCCCGGCACGCGCGCGGCGGCGATCCGCGCGGCTACCGCTACCAGATGTTCGCCATGCTGGGCTGGAGCAGCCTCCCCTGGCTCTGGCGCATCCACCACCGCACGCTGATCCTGGTTGGCAATGACGATCCAATCGTGCCGCTGATCAACGGGCGGATCCAGGCCTTGCTGATGCGCAATGCGCGGCTGCATGTGGTGAACGACGGCCACCTGTTCCTGCTGACGGACGCGCATCGCGTGGCGCCGGTCATACGAGATTTTCTTGCCGATCGCAGCAAGTAGACGCAAGGGAGGCTGGTCAGGCGCGACTCGAATGAGTCACGGAAAAACTCTCGATCTCCGAAATTTTCGGCAGCTCGAGTGCAATCCTTCCAAGGGCGTTGGCACGCGCTACCGAATCCGCAATGATCAAGCACTGCAACTCGAATCCACTTTTGCCGTAGGCGATCTTGATGCTGTCCGGTGGAATGCTAAGCCCCCGCTCGGCCAGGAAGTGATGTATTTCCTCGGTACGGATTTCGTATCCCTCACGAAACCTCAGCGTCGCTGCAATGGCGCCATGCGCCGGGAGCCTGTGTTCGAGTCTCGGGATCACGGCCATGCACAGCACGAACAGCAGCGCCAGCCCGAGCGCTGGGAGATAAAACCCAACGCCAACCAAAATACCAATCGCCGAGGTGCCCCAGATCGAAGCGGCTGTTGTCAGGCCACGCACGTTGAGACCGCTCTGGACGATGATGCCCGCGCCCAGGAATCCGATGCCCGTAAGAATGCTGCCGATCACACGCGTCGGATCTCCTCCAGCTGCTTCGTGTGAAGTCCCCCAATACCAAAGCGAAGGATATCCGGCCAACAGCGTGACGGCACAGGAAGTCGTGCAGACCAGACAGTAGACCTGGGTCCCTGCCGCACGCCCGCTGAAAAACCGTTCATAGCCCACGAACCAGCCAAGCACCAGTGCAAGGCTCATATGGGCCACCATCGAGACTGCGGGACCGGAATTTGACAACATATGCAATAAAAGCAGTCTCTTCTTTGAAGCCGCGACGCGGCATCCCCCGATTGGGTGGCGCACTCGCGCTGTTTTTCGTGGGCGCCCAGGCCAGCAAGGTCAGAAGTTTCCGGTGCCCCGTACGGGGGATAGGTCGACCACACCCGCGCGGGCAGACTAGACATGAGAGCCATGGCGATCGGCGATGAGCGCGTTGGTCAACCCTTGCCGCAAGAGCTCATTGTCACTTCAAGCCAAGGAGGCCCGTTCATGAGCAAATCCGTTTCAGAAGTCATCGTGGAAACGCTATGCGAAGCGGGGGTCGCCCATTGCTACGGAATCGTCGGGGACACGCTGAACCGGATCGCACACGAGATCGCGAAGAGCGACATCGAATGGGTTCACATGCGGCATGAGGAAGCGGGAGCCTTCGCTGCACAAGCCGAATCGTTGGTCACGGGAAGATTGACGGCGATCGCCGGAAGCTGCGGACCCGGTAGCCTTCATTTCATCAACGGCGTCTTCGAGGCCAACCGAAACCGCGCCCCCGTGATTCTGATTGCGAGCCAGGTGACTCGGGAAGAGCTTGGCATTGACTTCATCCAGGAGGTAGACCTCAAGCAGGTCTATCAGGGATGCAGTGTCTACTGCGAAATGATCATGACGCCTGACCAGGCACGCCGCAAAACGGTGGCCGCCTGCCAGGCCGCCCTCGCGAAGAGGGGTGTGGCGGTACTGATCGTGCCAGTCGACGTTTCACAAGCGAACTGCCAAGACAGCACGCCGTTTTCGCTGCATGTTCCAAGGAGCGTCGTCCTGCCCAACGATGGGGATCTTGACCGCATGGCGAAGATCCTCAACGATGGCAAGAAGGTCGTGATCTACGGCGGGTCCGGATGCCAGGACGCCCTTGAGCAGGTCCTGCGGGTTGCCGATCGGATCAAGTGCCCCGTCGCCCACACGTCTCGGGCCAAGGAATTTCTAGAGCCGCATAACCTATACAACATCGGCATGACCGGAATCATCGGAACAGAGGCGGGCTACCACGCGATCATGGAGTGTGACACTCTTCTCTTGTTGGGCGCGGATTTCGCCTGGCTGCAGTAATATCCATCGAATGCGAAGATCGTTCAGGTTGATATCGACCCGACACATCTTGGGCGCCGACATCCAATTAACCTGGGCGTGGTTGGCGATATCAAGCCAACCCTTGAAGCGCTGCTTCCGCGCTTGAAAGAGCGGGATGAGGCGTCGTTTCGAGACGACTACGCGGCGCGCCACGCGGCCGATATGTCTTCCATGCGCGCCGAGGCCGTACCGGGTCGCGATGGCAGTATCCCAGGTACGTATCTCACGCGATTGATCGACCAATACGCCGATGACGACACCCTTTTCGCTTCCGACGACAGTACATCAACGGCATTTCGACTGCTTCGCATGAACGGAAAGCGCAGACTCTTCGCCAGCCTGCTGCACGGCAGCATGGCGGAACGCGATGYCATCGGCCATCGGCATGCAGAAGAGTCAGCCAGGTCGGCAGGTCATTTGCATGTGTGGCGACGGCGGCATCTCGATGCTGTTCGGCGATCTCATGACGACCGTGCAGGAGAACATCCCTTTCAAGATTGCCGTCTACGACAACAGCAAGCTCGGGTTCGTCGAGATGGAACAGCGCGCCGAGGGCATGGTCAATC
>NZ_JBFUIU010001009.1:0-2827 GCF_056401695.1 Variovorax sp. P4_D9 | reverse complement strand
CTGAGTCCACCGGCCCGAATCGGAGGTGCTATTTAAATGCGAATGATCACGCTTGCTTGGGACCGGCCGTTCGCGAAGAAAAATGCCAAGGTCTGGTTTCGTCAGCCACCGACATTCGACAGGACGAAGGCGAACGACGGCAGACAGTCTGAAGTTGAACTTGCAGCGGCAGCCGACTTTGGCCTTTGCTCGCGTGCAACCGCGCTTTCCGTTCACCATCCACAGGCGCGACGTCTCCTCGAGTTCTTCCAGGCGGGCCCTGACGAGTCGCTTGCCTGTCGCATTCGCCAGCCGCAGACCTGTCGTGGCGGCGCAAAGAGCGCCGCTCGCGTCATCGTGATCGATGGGGGTCAACACCAGCGGTCGCCGAAGGCAGCAGGGAGGCAAACGCGCAAGCTGCCACCCCATCCAATCCAATGCGCGCCGCCGCGAGTCGAATTAGACTGATCGCGCATTCTCTTACCCTGCAAATGCCGGCGAGGGTGCGCAAACGGGGGCGGGCCAGTCCTGCCAATGGAATGGAGGAGCAAAGAGACACCATGGCGGCCGATGAGCAGCACGCGCCACTAGGACGCGCGATGCACGGCGGCATCGGCAGTACGCAAGATCGGCATTGAACTCGGTCGGCCGCGGCTCGATCGCGTTCGCCGCCAAGCCGCGCACGCCGACCTGAACGACCTGTTCGTTCGGCTCGACGAGGTCATTGAGTTCGACATCTCGCTCCGAAAGGATGGACCTCATGTGGCAGATCGATTTCAACGCAACGAACCTGGTCGCGCGTCATCGAGGCACGCTGCCGGTGCTCATCACCTGTCCGCACGGCGGCGTGGCCGATGTTCCGGGCGTGCTGCCCCGCAGCGGCCGCGCGGGTTGCATCTTCGAGCCGTCGCGCGACGTCGACACCAACCTGGTCGCCGCGGGGGTGGCGCAGCGCGTGCTGGAGATCTTCGGCGACGCGCCATATGCCGTGATCGCCGAGTTCCATCGCAAGTTCATCGACGCCAACCGGTCGCGCGAATGCGGCTTCGAGGTCGATGCGGCAGCGCCGTTCTACGACGAGTACCACGGCACTGTGCGCGCCTTCGTTGACGAGATCCGCGCCGACAACGGCGGGCTCGGCCTTCTGTTCGACATTCACGGAACGGGGGGTATCCCGTCGGATCCGGCGCAGATCTTCCTCGGCACGGCACGAGACGAGGAAGACGGTATCGCACGGCTTCGCGCTGCGGACCCGCAAGTGCTGGCGCGCAAGCGCAGCTTGCGCGGCTTCCTCGAGGCCGCCGGCTACCGCGTCTCGCCGCCGGACCCCAACGGTACCGAGGTGCCGCAGTTCAACGGCGGTTTCACGATCAGGACGTACGGCAGTTCCCATCCCGACGGCCTCGACGCGATGCAGTTGGAAATCACGAAGCCATTGCGTACCGATCCTGGCGAACGCGCGAGATTGATCGAAGTGCTGGCCTTCGCGTTCGGCAACCTCGTGAGCCGCTATGCCGATTCGCACACCCTGACCACCGCGCTCGTCTCGCATTTCGGCGCTCTCGATTCCTGACCCGCAACCCACGCACAGGAGCAATGCAATGACCACGGTTTCCATCACGTCACACGACGGAGTGCAGCGGTCGGCCACCTCGGTTCTGGAGGTGGTCGCGACCAACCCCGACTTCAACCAACCGGCGCTGCGCATCATGCAAGCCGGCACACGCGGCGGCGCTGCGTCGATCCGGATCGATGATCCGAATCCCGACATCGAGTTCGTCGAGAGCGACCAGATCGGTCCGGCGGGGAAGTACGAGATCGCCGTGCAGGCGGACAAGCTGCAATTGAATGGCCGGAATGCTGACAATACCGCGTTCGAAACCATCGTCGTGTTTCAGCGGCGCGCGGCGGGCGGCAATGTAGGCATCCGTACGGCCAGTCAGTTTGGAGGCGGGCATGGCGTGGTGGCGATTGCGAATGCGACGCTCGCCCCAGCGGCCAATCCGACTGGCGGCGGGATCCTGTATGTCGAGGACGGCGCTCTCAAGTACCGCGGATCGAACGGAACGGTGACCGTCATCGCGGCAGCCTGAGCTCGATGGGCCTTCGTCACCAGGAAGACGCCGGCGAATGAGCGACGGCGACGGCTATGTCGGCACTACCTTGCATCCGGTCGTCGATACGGAGATCACTGTGGCACCGGGATGACCGGAATCGGCCTCACAGCGTGAGTCCGGCCAGCGGCCCGGAAGGACAGCAACCGCTGCATAGCCGAAGGTCAATTCTGACGGTCGCGCCAGGTGCCCATGGTGTCAGGCACGGTGGCGTTTTCGTCGAGAAGTGCGCCAACCGACTCTTCGCAATCAGGAGCATGTGGGCGGCTGCACATCAGCAGGCTCGGACCTGGTCGCTGATCATTCTCTGTCCGCGCTACAGAGTTCACGGGCCCCTGCCGATCCCCGCGCACGATTGCACTTCTGCCACCCCACGCCTTCCGCAGGGGGTCTCTTGCTCAGGTACCAGTCGGGGCGTGCCCGCCTCGTCCATGTAGGCGGTCATCGTGCGCCAGGCGAGCACCCCGTGACTGTCGAGCGTCAACCGCAGCAGCCATCCCGTATTCGCCTGCGCCAATTCAAAGCCGTCGAACACGAAGTTGCCCAGGCTCCACACTATCGGCCGTCCTCGATAAAGCATTGCGCCCTGGGTCACGTGGGGATGACTGCCCACCACCGCATCCGCACCCACATCGATCATCAGCTGTGCCAGCGTTCGCTGCCGTTGGCTGGGAGCCGGTTCCCCCTCCCAACCCCAGTGCATGAAAGGGATGACCACATCCGCCCCTGCGAGG
>NZ_JBFUIU010001008.1:0-2841 GCF_056401695.1 Variovorax sp. P4_D9 | reverse complement strand
GGTGAGCACGGCGCGCAGCGATGCCGGCATCGTGGTGACGGAATACGGCGTGGCCGATCTGCGCGGGTTGACGCTGGCGCAGCGCGTGCGCCGGATGCTTGACCTTGCACACCCGGACGATCGCGAGCGCCTCGAGYGCGAGGCGCATTGCAGCATGACGACTTGAAAGGAAGGAGACAACCCCTTTCAACAACAGCCACTCCCCCGCTCTCATCGGATGGATGGCCATCCACCACGCGACGGAGATTGCCGCGGTGGGTGGCCGAGTTGGACCGTCATCCATTCCGAGGCGCCCGCCTTCGAGCACGAACTCGGCGGGCTGGCCAGCAAACTGGCCTTCGCGRCTGGTGGCGGCCTGCATCAGCGGCCTGAGGCGAGCCGCGCTGCTGGACCCCGAGTCGACCTGCTCAACCCCAACTCAAGGGCAGGTGCGTCACCGCATTGACGCGACCTGAATGGGCGCGAACCTCCTCGCCGTCGGAAATGCGGAATTCGGGGATGCGCGGCATCCACTCTTCCAGCATCACGCGCAACTCCAGCCTTGCAAGGTGCAGCCCCAGGCAGCGGTGCACGCCGCTGCCGAAGTTGAGGTGCGCCTTGTCCTGGCGATGAAAGTCCACCGTCAGCGGGTCCGGAAAGCGCCGTTCGTCGAGGTTATAGAGTGCAGTCGGCAGCAGCACCAGATCACCCCGGCGCATGCGCACGCCGCAGCAGTCCACATCTTCCGTCGCGACGCGGCCAAAGTTCGCGATGGAATGGCGACGCAGAAGTTCGTCCACCGCCGCGGGGATCAGCGACGGATCGTCCACGAGCTGCCGCCGGTGGGTCGAATGGCGAGCCAGGAAGTTCATGAAAAACCCCATGGTGGCGACCACCGTGTCCAGCCCCCCGAACATGACGTTCGCGGTCAGACTCAACACGTCGCTGACATCCAGCGGCCGCCCATCGACTTCGGCTGCGATCAGCCGGCTGATGAAGTCGTCCTGCGGCTTGGCCTGGCGTTCGACGACTCGCTGCTTCAGGTAGCCCATCATGGTGAGCATCGCCGTGTGGAACGACTGCGGGTCGGCATCGCGCGTCAACAGATCCGCCGCTGGCAGCAGTGCCTCGGCATCTCCGCGCGGAAGGTCCATCATCGACAGGAACAGGTGGATCGGCATGCGCTGCGCGAATGCGGACCGGAATTCGCAAGCGCCGTTCGCCCGAAAGCCCTCGATCAGCTCGACGGTGATGCGCCGCGCTTCCGCCTCGAGTTCGCGGATCGGCTTGGGGCCGAACGTCGGGTTCAGCAGCGAACGAATACCGGTGTGTTCGGGAGGGTCGATCTCGCCGGGCGCGAGCTGCATGTCGCGGGCGTCGCGCGACATCGCCACGCCAGCATTCGAGAAGCGCGCGGTGTCGGCATAGATAGGCAACGCGTCAGCCGCCCGGGTCACGACCCAGTGGCCACCGTTGCGCGGCGTGTAGAACACGTCGGGGCCTTCGTGCAGGCGCTTCCAGCCAAGGTGCAGGTCGCCGTCAACCGGCTGCACGGCAAAGAAGTCGAAGTCGACGATCTGCCTCGCCGGCACGTCCGGCAGTGGCGGCTCTGGCGGGAGTGCGGTCTTGTGCATGGCGATACCTCACACGTAGGCGTAGGGGGCCTTCTGGTACGACGCGTAGTTCTCGGGATCGTGGGAGTAGAACAACTCCGCGTCGTAGTGCCGGGCCAGATCCTTCAGACGCTGCATCGAGGYGCGCGCCTGATCGTTGTTGCGGTTTCCGGCCTGGATGCACATCATGTCCATGCTTTTCTTCGAGTAGCAGGCATCGGCGGTGAACAGCATCGGTCGGCGATGGGCCAGTTGGACCATCAGGCTGTAGTGGCCGGCGGTGTGCCCGATGGTCTCGAAGAGGTAGACGCCCTTGACGATTTCCTGGTCACCACTGAGCGTTTCTATGCGCGGCGTGTAGAGATCGAACTCCGCCGCCTTCACCTTGGCGCCGATTTCTGCGGCTTTCCAGGCGGCATCCTCCTCGCGCGCCGAGAGGCGGAAGTCGCGCAGATGCGCGGCTGCGCTGGTGTCCGAGTAGCCGAGGGACTCGTGTTCGGTGGGGAAACGGAAGGCCTCGATCTCGCAGCGATGGCAGACGGTGGTCGCCTGCTTGAAGTGCTTGTTGCCGCCGATGTGGTCGATGTGGTAGTGCGAATTGATCACATGCGTAACGTCCACCGGCTTCATGTGCAGAAGGTCGAGCTGCCCTGGGATGGTCTGGCGTTCGGTCTGCAAGGGCTGCGTGAAAGGCGCCGTCTTGCAGGTGTGCTCCAAGTCGAAGCCGGTATCGAACAGGAACTTGCCGTCCGGATGGTCGACCAGCACGCCATAGACGGGGAAGCGCTGTTCGCCAGTCAAGCCCGCGTCCAGGAACAAGTAACTGCGATCGAGGACCATCGAGCCCGCGTCGAGCAGGTATACCTTGGTTTCTTTCATGGCGGTTTCCTTCAGCTGTTGTGCGAATCAATAAAACTGACACATTGACAATTTTCTTCTGAGTCTTGTGAGGTATAGCACCCAGGGGACGCGACGCGTCAAGGCTGCGACGCCGTGCCGGGCAGGTCCCAGGACAGCGGCAGGCTGCTCAGCACCAGCGCCTCGCTGCAAACGGCCTGGACCTTCGCGCCCGCGGTGATGTGGAAGTCCGGAATCCGACGCAACCATTCTTCGTAGGTGACGCGCAGCTGCTGGCGCGCGATGTTCGAGCCGATGCAGCGGTGCGGCCCACCGCCAAAGGCCATGTGGGCATTGAGCGCCCTGTCCGCGTCCGTGGCGAGCGGGTCGGCGAAGGCGCGCTCATCCAGAT